>NZ_JACVBS010000029.1:0-57064 GCF_014852545.1 Variovorax sp. VRV01 | reverse complement strand
GCGATGCACTGGGGCGCGGCCCGGTCGGCCCGCAGCTGGCGCAGGGCCGGGTCGAGCTGGTGCCCGCGAAGGTGCGCGTCGTCGCGGACGCGGTGGCAGCGGACGCCCTTGCAGGCGACGCCGGCGGCGGTGGCGAGGAAGCCGCGCGGCCGCGGGCCCGCGAGGGTGCGGTCATGGCCGCCAACCTCGACCTGTTCCGGACCGCGCGCTCCGAGGTGCTGGTCGTCTCGCCCTATTTCGTTCCGGTGCCGCGCATGATCGAGGCGCTGTCCCATGCGAGCCGCGAGGGCGCGAGCGTGTCGGTGATGACCAATTCGCTCGCCACCACCGACGAGCCGCTGGTGCACTACGGCTATGCGCGCTACCGCAGCACCCTCCTGCAGATGGGCGCCACGCTGCATGAACTGATGCCGGCCGGCGAGCCGCATCCGGGCTGGAGCGAGAACGAAGGCAGCCGCGGCTCGCTCGGCCGCCTGCACGCCAAGCTGGCGGTGGTCGACCGGCGCTGGTTCTACGTGGGATCGATGAACATGGACCGGCGCTCGGCGCACTGCAACACCGAACTCGGCCTGATCGTCGACAGCCCCGCGCTGGCCGGCGAACTCGTGGAACTGATCCGGCGGGTGCGCATGCCCGCGAGCTTCACCGTGAGCGAGCTGCCGCGGCACGGCGGCCTGCAATGGAGCTTCCAGCGCGACGGGCGGCACTGGGTGCTGCACCGGGAGCCGGAATCGAACTGGGCCCAGCGGCTGCGCTGGTCGCTGCTGTCGCTGGTGGTGGACGAGGACCTGCTGTGACCCGAACCTCGGCCGCGCGGTCGGTTCTCAGCTAACTCTGAACTCTTCTCACTTAACGCTGAACTCGAAGAGCGTGCGTCTCAACCGTCCGCCGTGCTCGAATGCCGATGCGCTTGATGCGCTTGGCGGCATCCATGTCTTCGTTTGGACTCTGAATCCGATGTGTCGGTCTCGAAGCCCGAGCGGGCATTTCGAAGAAATAATTGATGGGCTCCCGGAGCAACCACGGTTCCAGGCGGTCGTGAACGCGGTGTACGCACTTCTCACGCGTCGGATCCTGTTTGCCGCCGCGTAGGTTTGCAGCGCAACCAGCTTGGTTCAGAGATTCGGGTAAAGGTGCCGTTCGCACAAGATGTAATCAAATTCCTACAATCAGGCGATTGCGAACCCGAGGCGTCCAAAAAGCGATGGCTGGCGCGGGCTGCAAAATGTTAAATTCGTAAAAGGAGGCCACCCTGCGGCGATCCTTCATGCGTTCGCACACGGGACCGGGAGATGGCCTCCACATGGAGCGGTCCTGCAGCATTGCCGTGTTCGAAACGGCGGTCCGTCGCGCTCCAGGTCACCACCTTGCTCTCGGACTCACTGCCACATGACATCTTCTTTTGTCCTTCCAACCGTGCGTGTGCCGTCTGCCCGCCCCCGATCCCTCATCTCCCGTTTCCTCACACTGCTCCTGGGTGTCATTGCGCTGCTGTCCGGATGCGGGGGCGGCTCGGGGGGCGGCGTAGGGTTCTTCGGCGCCGTTCCCGCAGGCCCGCAGCCGCCCGCCGGATTGAGCTACGCCATGACTTCGGCGGTGTATGAGGTGGGCCAGCCGATCGTGCCGAACCGCCCCAGCGCAAGCGGCGGCACGGTTGACCGCTATTCGGTTGCCCCCCCTCTGCCGGCTGGTCTGGTCCTCGACACGGCCACGGGCGTTATCAGCGGAACGCCCACCGCGGTCGCGCCGGCCGCCGTGTATGTGGTTAGCGCAGAGAACACCGGCGGCAACACCACGGCCCGCGTCGAAATCGAAGTGCGCAGCACACCAGCCGCGCCTGGCGGGCTGACCTACCGCGTTCTGGCTGCGGTCTATACGGTGGGCGAGACCATTGCGCCGAACGCACCCAGCAGCAGCGGCGGTCCGATCACTGGCTACGCCGTCGCGCCGGCACTCCCGGCCGGACTGCTGTTCGATGCGCGATCGGGCGTCATCAGCGGAACACCCACCGCACCGGCCGCCGAGGCCGACTACATCGTCACCGGCAGCAATGCGGCGGGGTCGGCCGTGGTCACGCTGCGACTGACCGTCAACGCGGCACTGGTGGCGCCCGTCAGCGTGAGCTATGCCACCCCCGATGCGTTGTACGTGACAAGCGAGCCCGTCGTTCCCAACACACCGCAAGTCACCGGCGGCGTGGCTTCCGCGTTCTCGGTTTCGCCGGCGCTGCCGGCCGGCCTGAGCCTGAACACGCTGACCGGCGCGATCACCGGCACGCCGACCGTGCTTCAGCGGCAGGCGACGTACACCGTTACCGCAAGCAACAGTGTGGGCTCGGCGCAAACGCAGATCCGGATCATCGTCACCGGGCAGGGAAGCTGGACAACGATGAGCGCGGTTCCGCTCGCCCGGCACTATTTCGCGATGGTGCGGCTGCCCAGCGGCAAGGTGATGGTCATCGGCGGCTTCGCGACTTCCACCATCACCAATTCGGTGGTCGTCTACGATCCTGCAACCAACGGCTGGTCGCCCGCGGCTTCGATGTTGTCCGCGCGCTCCGATCCGTCCGCAACGGTGCTGCCGGACGGCCGGGTGCTGGTCGCCGGAGGCGATACGAATGTCAATGCAACCCTTGCGAGCGCCGAAATCTACGATCCGGTGGCCAACACCTGGACAGCGACCGCCAGCATGGCTGAGGCCCGCACCCGGCAAACGGCCACGCTGCTCCCGAATGGCAAGGTCCTGGTCATCGGCGGCTACAACAGGGGCGGAAGTCTCACGTTCTCGCAGACCGCCGAAATGTACGACCCCGCACAAGGCACCTGGACCACCATGACCACGCCGCTGTCGGATTCGCGCGGCCAGCACGCCGCTCAGCTGCTGCCGGGCGGCAATGCCGTGCTGTTGATCGGCGGCGTCAACAGGACCGGGTTCGTGAACACTGCCGAACTGTTTCCGGTGAACGACACCGGCAGCACCACGGTGCTGCCGTACACGGTTCCGAGTGGCAATGTCTATACCTCGGTGCTTCTCGACGACGGCAGCGTGCTCGCCACGGCGGACGGCAGCACCACCGCCTTGCGCTTTCATCCCGACACCTCGAGCTGGACAACGAGCACCTTCAGCAGCACGCGCCTGCTACCCACCATGACCACGCTCGCAGATGGGCGCGTGTTGCTGGCCGGGGGCGCCTCCAACGGCGGTGTTCGACTGACGACGGCCGAGATCTACAACCCCGATGCAAATGTGTGGACCACGGCCGCCCCCATGTCCACCGCTCGCGGGGCAGCCTCGGCCGTGTTGCTGACCGACGGCAGCGTGCTGGCAGTCGGCGGGTTCAACACCACCAGCCTCGATTCCGTCGAACGCTACACACCCTAGCCAGCGGGAGCGTGCCACGTCACTCATCTTGAAGCACAACTTCAAAAGGCATGCGGCATTGGCCACCTATTTCTTTCAGACCCCGTCCCTGCAATAAGCGGGGACCGGCGCGGATGCCCAGCAGGCGCTCGGCCGGACCGAACTTGAGGGGCAGCTCGGATCGGCCATTGGCGGTGCTAAGGCCGTCAAAATAAGCATGCCTCCGTTGCCGAAAAATTCAGAGCTAAATGAAACTGACAGGGAAGAGTTCTGAGTTAGCTGAAACAACAGTTCAATACTCTGAGACCACAAGGGCTCTAGGTCATTGATTCGTGAGGGACGGCGATTCAGGGGTGGGAGACACGCGCAGCCGGCGGCGCAATGGCCCGTGGGCCTCCTCGGGCGACGCTCGGCGCGCACGCCAGGGCTTGACGACGGCGTACCACGCGCAGAGCGGCCACAGCACGACGGCCGAACCGGCAGCGAGAAGCTGCATGTCGAGCAGGAGCTCGGCGCCCGGCACGTAGCAATCCCCCGATGCAGGGCATCCGATGGCGCGGCGGTAGCTGTCATGGAAGCGGTATTGCACGACGGGGATCGCCGCCGCCAGGGCCCACCACAGGACACGCAGCGCAGTGCGGAGCAGCTTCAGCAATCTCATGGTGGATTCTCCTGGGGTACCGGCCCGCATTCTGCCCTTCGCCCCGCGGGCCCGGCAGGACCGCGCGGCGCCCATGAGGCATTCCGGCCGCGCTGGCATCATCTCCACCCTCTCCACCCTCTCCACCCTCTCCACCCTCTCCACCCTCTCCACCCTCTCCACCCTCTCCACCCTCTCCACCCTCTCCCACCCTCTCCCACCCGCGGAAGAAAAACGGCCATGCCTCGATTCGCGCTTCCACGTCCCTCGGCGACGAAATCCATTCTCCTGGGCCTTGTTGCCGCGCTGCTGGCAGTCACCGCCGCCGCGCAGTCGGCGACGACGACGCTGCGCATCGCCACGGAGTATCCGGCCACCTCGATGCCCGGCCTCGGCGTCTCGTATTTCGTGCAGCAGGTCGTGCAGAAGACCGAGGGCCGCCTGGTGTTCGAAGCCAGCTTCGACGCCGCCGCCGGATTCAAATCAGCGGACATGGTGGATGCCGTCGAGGCGCGCAGGATCGACGCGGGCGACGCCTTTGCCGGCGGCGTGGCGAACCGGTACCCGCTGTTCGCGGTGTCGTCGCTGCCCTTCCTGGCCGATTCGCTGCCACGCGCAGAAGCGCTTCTCAAGGCGGCACGCCCGGCTTACGAACGGTTTCTCCAGGCGCATGGACAAAGGCTGTTGTACACGACGCCCTGGCCCGCGTCCGGCATCTGGTCGAGGAAGCCGGTGACATCGCCCGATGGCATGCGGGCGCTTCGCATCCGCACCTACGACGACATGTCGCAGTCGACCCTGGCAGCGGCGGGCGCCCAGGCCTTCAACATCTCGTTCGCCGATGCGGTGGCGCGCATCGCTGCCGGCGACGTCGACGCGGTCCTGTCCTCCGGCGACGGCGGTGCCGGCCGCAAGCTCTGGCAATACCTGCCGGCCTTCACCGAGATCAACTACGCCATGCCGATCTCGATCGCCACAATCAACCTGGCGGCCTATGAAAGCCTCGACGCCGCCGCCAGAACGGCCGTCGACCAGGCGGCCGCCGAGACCGAGGCGGCGCAGTGGCAGCGCATCCGCAGCCGCCTGGAGGACAACTACAGGGTCATGCGCAGCAACGGCGTGGTGATCGAGACGAATGTGCCGCCGGCCGTCACCGGTGCGCTGAAGGCGGCATCGGCCGGCGCCATCAGCCAATGGCAGGAGCAGGTGGGGCCGGACGCCGACGAGATCCTGAGGCGGTTCTCGGGCCGGTGAGGGACCGCCGGTCCGCCGGGCGAAGGGTGCAGTTGGCCGTTCGCGCCGCCGATCCGGAGGCGGTCCGCCAAGTCTCGGTGCTGCTGGCCACCGGATCGATCGAGGCCGGGATCGCAGCGCCGCTAGACGCCTTTCTTGGCGGTCTCCGCGGCGAGGTGGCCGTGGCCGTCCAGCCGGTCGCACAGGTCGCTCGAAATGCCGCTGCCGACCTTGCGCACGAACCATTTGCCCGACGCGACGATCTCCTCGTAGTCCGATGTATGAAACCAGCGCGACAGCGAGGGATCGATCAGGTGCAGGTTCGCCGCGTCCCAGACGCCGCTGCCGCTGACGGGCTCCACGGTGTGCTGCAGCGGGGAATTTGTGAGCAGGGTATGAAAGTAGATTTCGTCGGGCGCCTTGGAGAACCGAAGAAAACGCTTCACCGACGCTTCATGCGGATACGACACGAGGTAGCTCACCGCTTCAGGGGTCAGCGCCCACCATTGGGAACCGAAGTGCCACTGCGAGAAGAGCGGCAACGAACGCCGCCCAAGCTTGCCGACGAATTGCAGAAGACCGCGTGACAGCCGTACGAGGGTGTATTTCCGTCCATCCACCGGAAGGTCCTGGTAGAACCAGAAGTGGCGGACCCGCTCGTGCTGTTTGCGCATGCTTGCCAGCGGAATCAGCTTGATGAAGTTCGTGCCGGCATGCGACCGCGAATAGGCCCGGAATTCCTCCGGCGGACGCAGTGGATAGCAGTTGCCCGAGAGCAGCACGAAGTGGCTCACCTGCGACACCTCGCATTCCGCGAGCGCGGTGCGCATGAGCCTCAGCGTGGCTTCGACCTGGGAGATGGCGCCCCAGTGCACGTCGACACGATCCTTCACGAAAATTACGCGCGGATCGTCGATCCGGAACGCGGCAGGCTCGGCCTTGGCATCGACATGGACGATGCAACGGCCGACTGAAACGAGGCGCCGCAGCAAGCGCTTCGCCTGTTGGGGGTCCGCATGTACAAGCAACAGGAATACCGGGCTCATGTCACGATGGTGCGTCTCATCAGCTGCTGCGTGCCTGGCAGAGGGTTCTGGGAGTGCTTTCGAGGCCGAAGCGGCCCAGATCGTACGACAGGCACGCGATTGCCCCATGGGGGTGGGTACCTAGGTGGGCCGGCCCTCCTCTCGACCTGACGTCACGCCCGCGGCACCCACGCTGGGCTTGCGTCATCGCGCATGCCGACGCGGCACCGCTCTCTGAAGTCTGGATTGGAAGTGCCGTCGCGCACACCCACGGGAGCGTGGCGCGGCGTACTTGGTCGGGTGTGTTGTTGTGGCTTTGAGCCTGCCGAAGGCCAAGCGCGGAGGATCGCAGCTCGTCAGGCGGCGGGTAGCATTTCAGGAGAACGTGGGCTTGTCCAACGCCGTTGGCGCGAGGTAGCGTCGCGCCAACGGCAACGCGCCGTACGGTTCAACGCGGCGCTATGGCGTTCGCGAGGAAACGTTGCAGCGCATCATTCAACTCGTAGCTCTGGCGCTTATGCAGCACGTACGTGGTGATGTGTATGTCCTCTTGCAGAGGCAAGGCCACCACGTCGGTGCGGCGCAAGGTAGCCATGTGGCCGGCATCGGCGACTCCAACCCCCAGACCGGCAGCCACACGGGTGACGTAACCCGCCAGGGTCCGGGCTTCGCCGGCGATGACAGCGCTCACCGCGAACTTCCGACGTACAGCATCCATCTGACTGCGAAGCCCCGGCAAACGATCGGGGTGAGAGGCGATCATAGGAAACCCAAGGAGCTCAGAAATCGGCAGGACGTCGCGTGTTGCCAACTCGTGACCAGGCGGGAGCAATGCAACCAATGGGTATGACCATGCCGCATCTTGGACGATGGCGTCGTCGCCCGGCACACCGAAGGAGAACCCGGCGTCCACTTCCTCGCGCCGCAGCGCAGTCAGCAGTTCGACCGCGCGCATCTCCGTGATTTCGAGCGGGACGCTGGGCGGGAGCGTTTGCCATCTCGCGAAGCACTCGGAGAGCTTGGGTTGGGCGATCCCGTCGGCTACGCCAATGCGAAGCGGCGCACGGTCCCGTGCATCGGTTGCGCGTACGACGCGTTTGATGCGTTGCAGCCGAATAAAAAGCCTGCGAGCGTGTTCCAGCAGCTTTTCTCCGGCCGGTGTGAGTTGCAACTTGCGCGTCGGTGAGCGGACGAACAGCAAGACTCCCAATCGATCCTCCAGATCCCGGATGGTGCGTGCCAGCGGACTCTGGTCGATGTGAATGCGTTCGGCCGCTTTTCGGAAGTTGAGCTCCTCCGCGACTGCGATGAAGTAGCGTAGATGGCGAAGCTCAATCATTCTTGCTGCAGTGTCACTGAACCACTAGCCGACGCGAGGCTGATCAGAGCCGTACGGGCAAGTGCACCCACGTTCAGCGCAAACGCCATTGGTCCGATTAGGCATCAAGTCGCAAGTTCGACATGGATCGCGTGTAGCAGCCGCTCGACCTCGCTCTCCGTGCCGACGCTGATTCGCACCCACTCCGGTAGACCATACGAATCGACGGGACGAACGATGAGGCCATGCTTTTCCAGCCTCCGCGCAAATGCCGCGCCTTGCCCTGCCTTGGCGAGAACGAAATTTGTGTGCGACTCGAGGCTTTGAATTCCAAGGCTCGTCAAACCCTTCACCAGCATCTGGCGCACGCGACCGTTCATCTCGATCGTGCGCGACAGGAATTCTTGGTCATCCAACGCCGCGATCGCAGCCACCTGAGCAGTGTGCGTCACGGTAAATGGAGAGCGAACCCTGCGGAGCATGTCCGCGAGCGCAGGCTGGGCAATTCCGTATCCCACACGGAGTCCCGCCAGTCCATAGGCCTTCGAGAAGGTGCGCAACACGACGAGATTCGGAAAGCGCCTGACCCAATGGACGGAATCCCCCCGAAGTTGCGGGCCGACGAACTCGAAGTAAGCCTCGTCGAGAATGACCACCACGTGCGCAGGCATGCGCGACAGAAAGGATTCCAGTTCGTCCGGTTCCAGGACCGTCCCGGTCGGGTTGCCCGGGTTGGCAATGTAGACCAGCGAGGGATTCTCGCCAAGCGCCCGCTCCAGCCCGCCCAGATCGACCTTGAGATCAGGTGAGGGCACGACGATGGGCACCGCGCCCATTCGCTTCGCCGCATTGACATAAGCCTGAAAGGAGTACGCCGAATACGCCGACTTTCGTCCGCCCTCCAGAATCGTTGCGGCAATGTTTCCCAGCACACTCTCTGAACCTGCGCCAACGACCACCCACTCCGGCGAGATGTCATGGAACTGAGCGATCGCCTTCACGAGAGCCGCACAGTCGCTGTCGGGATACCTCGAGATATCGATCGCCGCGCTGGCCAGAGCGGCCAGCGCCTTGGGGCTTGCCCCGAGCAGGTTCTCATTCGATGCGAGCTTGACGATTTCGTTCTCCTCGAATCCAAGTCGCGCAGCCAGGTCGGAGATTGGCAATCCGGGAACGTAGGGTTTGAGGGATGCGATATGGGCGGGGTAAATGGGCGTTGCAGTCATGTGCGGATGCTCCCGTAGTTTCCCAGCCTTGCCTAGTCAGGCCGCGCCATTCATGATTGCCTTTGGAAATCACCCTCTCTGTTCGCAGCCAGCGCATTCATGACATTGCAGCAGTTGAAAGATCTTGTCGCCGTGGTCGCCCACGGTGGATACCGTGCGGCCTCGCGGGTCCTTGGTGTTTCCCAGGCCGGGCTGACCAAGAGCTTGGCCAAGTTGGAAGAGGAGTACGGCATCGAGTTTCTGCAGCGAACCGCGAAAGGCGTCGTCCTCACGACACGCGGAGAAGAGTTCGTGGCCCACGCCCGGGCCGTCCTGCTGGAAGCGGAGCGTGCCGAGCATTGGTTGCAGGCGATCAAGGCGCCAGGCGACGTGCAGGTCAAGGTCGGGGTTTCAGTCGAACCCTCCTTGCGTTTGGTACCTGCGGTCCTAAAGGACTTCCGCCATGTCTTTCCTCAAGCGGTCATCCACCTCGCCCAGCGCTCGTCCAGCGAGCTTCTGGCGGCCGTCCGCGACGGCAGGCTGGACCTGGCCGTGATGCGGCTGCCCCAATTGGACGAAACAGGCGATCTGTGCGTGCAGGCGTTGTACACGGCCACCGCCGCGCTCTTCGCGCGCCTGGATCATCCGCTGCGCAACGCGAAATCCATCGGCGATCTTGCTGACTCGGAATGGATCGTGGTGGGTGATCCATCCCGTCCGGGGCAGCAGGACGAGAGCATTCAGGAATTGTTCCTGCAGCATCGTCTCGGACGGCCCCGCTTCGCTTGTGTATCGGACTCGCTGTTTGGAGCCATTTCGATGCTTCTCGAATCCGACTGCGTCGCGCGGCTGCCGTCGTCGCTGCTCACGCACCCGCTTGCAGCCAATACGCTGACCGAAATTCGTATCCGCGAACAGGCGGATCTGGTCTTTCAAGTCGGCATCGTCTACAAGGCTGGAAGGCGCTTGAGTCCTGCGGCATCGCAACTCGCATCCATGCTCAAATCGTTCTCACGCATGACGCAGGGTCTTCAACGCTCGACCCTTGCGCAGGCTTGAAGCCCAACAGCCACGAGGAGAATTCGCTGCGCTATTGGCGGATCTTTCCCAGGCCGCTCACGATCGACAGTTCGACATAGCGCGAGCCCGTGTGCTGCGTCGGCTTGAAGGCCACACTGTAGCCGCCCATGTCATAGGGTGCCATGCTGTGCAAGGCGTTCACCATGCCTTCGCGCGTAGGCTTCGCCCCTTGGCGGCGCACGGCTTCGACAATCACGCGGCCGGTAACGTAGCCCTCCATCATCGCGAAACTCAACGGCACCTCGAGCTTTTGCGCCCTCACCGCGTCGACGAACTCCTTGGTGAGGCGGCCTTTGATCTGATAGGGGCTGGGCGCGACCTGAGCGATGATCACCCCCGCCATCTGCTCCTCGCTCAGGCGTTGCGACAGCTGCTCGATTTCGGTTCCCGAATGTCCCAGCAACTGTGCCGTGCCGCCAAGGCTGCGGTAACCCTCGATGAAGGCCGCCGCCGCAGCGCCACTGGTGACCATGATGATCGCCTGCGGCTTTGCCTGTATGAATTGGTTCGTCGCCTCGCTCACCACAGTGGTGTTAGGTGTGTAGGAGGCTCGCGTGATGATTGTGGCGCCCGCCTTCTGCGCCTCCGCATCGGCAGCAGCGACCAGCACCTGCGCATTGGGGCCATTTTCGTAGAGCAGCGCCAAGCGCTTGATACCCACCGTGGCCAGATGCGTAGTCATCCGGGCAAGCTCATCGCGAAGGCCGGCGCGCACGCTATAAAGCATTGGCGCCTCGTCCTGCATCTCCGCGCTTCGATAACCCACGAGCACAAGGCGCTCGTCTTTCAACAACCCCGAAGCTACCAGGTCCGAGATATTTCGGCTGCCGAAGTAGCCGGCCAAGACCAAGGGTTTGGCGTCGGTCACAAGTTGCCGGGTGAGCGCCACCGTGTCGCTGGGCTGGCCACGGTCGTCCTTGCGCACCAGGGTGAAAGTGTGGCCGTTGGCGCCCCCCTCCTTATTCACCGCCTCGAAGTACATCTGCATGCCAGCGCTGTAGGCCCGGCCCTGCCGCGCCTCTGGTCCCGTCAGGGGAGCGACCTGGCCCACGACGATCTGCGCCGCACCTGCGGCCTGCGCAACCACGGACAGCCAAACCGCGGACACGGCAATGACCGACCGGGCGCTCGGACGGATGAACGATTTCATTCCATATCCCCTCTAGAGTGATGCACGTTGCCGAGACAAGTTTTCTGAGCGGCAGTTGTTCGGACGAACGGCTGCGCCATGCCTGAATCGTCCTCCCGGATGGGCACAGGGCTCGCCCCACCGAACCTGCTACTCAGGCTTGAAACCAGATTCGCGCACGACCGGCGCCCATTGCTGAAGCTCCTGAACCTGCAGGCGCGTAAAGTCCGTGGACGGCATGTAGGCGCTTTCGATCACCATCTTGTTCAGTCTTCCGTTCAATTCCTGCGAGGCAAGCGCCTGTGCAAAGGCGCGATCCACGCGGCTGACGATGTCCTTTGGGGTCTTCGCCGGCATGAAGGCCCCGAACCAGCCTTGCACCGATCCCATCTTCACGCCTTGCTCGGCGAGCGTAGGAATCTCGGGGGCGAGCGGGTAGCGCTTGTCACTGAAGATGCCGATCACGCGAATCTTGCCCGCCCGCTGATGCTCGATCTGATCGATGAGCGTGTCGATGCCTGCGGGCAGGTGCCCGCCGATCAAATCTGAGACCAGCGGCGCACCTCCCTTGAAGGCGATGTGAGTCCAATCAATCCCGATCTCTCTCCCGAATACAAGGCCCGTGAAGTGAGCCATGCCGCCAGCGCCTGAGGTTCCGTAGCTGGGGTTGGGAGATGCCTTCATCGCCGCGGTGAGTTCCGCCACGGTCTTGGTGCTGGACGTGCTCGGAACGGCAAGGCCAAAGGGGTAGCTCGCGAGGCGGGAAACCGCAACGAAGTCATCCGTGATCTTGTAGTCCAGCTTGTCCGCATAGACCAATGACTGGATGGTGGTCAACGAGTTCGGCGCAATCAGGATCACACTGCCGTTCGCAGCCTCGCGCTTGACCTGCGATGCGGCGATCCGCCCTCCTGCGCCCGGACGGTTATCGACGACCACATTGGTCTTCAGGGCATCCTGCAGTGGCTGCTGGATGAGCCGAGCCAGGGTGTCGACACTGCCGCCGGGCGGATAGGGCACCACCAGCTTGATCAGCGGCGGCATTTGCGCGTGGACCGAGAAGGCGATCGATGCGATGGCCAGCCCAAGGAGAAGAATGGAGCGACGAGGAATGATGGGCATGATCTTGCGTGGTTGAGTGAAGGCTGCGCGATGCTGTCTTTATCCGGTCATATTTGAAAGCTTTGCTGGCGCATCGCGATTGCGTCCGGCAATCAGCGCAACATCATTCGGGTTACTCAACCCGAGCACCGGAGGCACGCACAACAGGCGCCCAGCGCTTGATTTCACTGACCATGAACTGGCCGAGCTCGGCGGAGCTCGACCCCACCGGATCGGCACTCAGATCCTCCATCCGTTTGCGCACCGCCGAGACCTGCACTGCCCGCACCGCTGCGTCGTTGAGCCGCGAGATGACAGATGAAGGTGTGTTGGCTGGCGCAAGGAGCGCATTCCACGTCTCGGCAAGAAAGTCGGCGAAGCCGGCCTCGGCCGAAGTCGGCGTGACCGGCAGGCTTGAAAGTCGCTGTGGCGTTGTCACCGCGAGTGCACGCAGCTTTCCAGATTGGATATGGGGCAAAAGCGCGGGAACGGTGTCGTAGACGATGTCGATGTTCCCCGCGAGCAGGTCCTGCAAGGCGGGTGCTGCTCCCTTGTAGGGGACATGCGTGGACTGAACCCCCGCCTGCGAATTGAACATTTCTCCCATCAGGTGGCTGAACCCACCCACCCCCTGACTACCAAAGGTCAACTTGCCAGGATCCTTGCGCATGGCCTGCGCGAGCTGCCCCAAGGACTGCCAGGCCGAGGAGGCCTGCACCACGACGATGCCTCCCACGCGCGCGATCAGGGACACGGGTGCGAAGCTGCGTATCGGGTCATAGGGCAGCTTCGCATGCAGCGCGGGGTTGATCGCATGGGTCGACACGGTGGCCATCAGCACGGTGTATCCATCCGCGGGCGATCTGGCCACGATGTCCGAACCCAGGCTCCCACCGGCCCCCGCCCGGTTGTCGATCACCACGGGCTGCCCCAGCGTGCCGCTCATTTCGGCCGCGACCAGCCGGGCCACGATGTCGGTTCCTCCCCCGGCAGCGAAGGGAACGACCATCTTGAGCGGCCTTTGCGGGAAAGGCTCCGCCGCCTTCACGGCAGACGAGAGCGGTACGGCGGCGGATGCAAAGAGGAATTGTCGGCGCAACATCTTTTCACTGATCCATGCTGTTGGCGAAGAGCGATCAGGCGCCGTGCAGCGACCGGTACTGCAGGAGATCCTCGATCCCGAACCGGCCGTTCTCGCGCCCGAATCCGGACCAGCCCCAACCGCCGAAGGGTGTCGCGAGATTCTGGGCAGCACCGTTGATCACCACCTGCCCGGTCTTCATGCGCCTCGCGAACGCGGCGGCACGCACCGGGTCCGCAGACCACACCGCGCCGGACAGGCCATAGCGTGTGGCGTTGGCCAGGGCAACGGCTTCATCCTCGGAGTCGTAAGCCATCACCGAGAGAACGGGTCCAAAGACCTCCTCCCGGGCGATCTCCATGTCCGGTCGAACGCCGGAGAAGACCGTCGGCGGCACGTAGTACCCGTGCGAGAGCTTTTCCGGCACCTTGCCAGCCCCTGCCACCGGACGCGCGCCTTGTTCACGCGCACGTGCGATCATGGCCAGCACCCGTTCTTGCTGGCTGCGACTCGCGACAGGTCCCAGGCGAGTGCTCGCGTCAAGGGGATCGCCAAGCGGCCATGGTTCCAACGCGGCGCCCAGCCGGCCTTCGACCTGTTCGAGCAGGCCTCGAGGCGCGATGAGACGGGACTGGCTGACACACGCCTGTCCGGAGTTGGCCATGCTCAAGCGCACCACTGCGGCCAGGGCCGTGCCCAGGTCCGCATCCTCAAGCAGTACTGCAGCTGACTTGCCACCCAACTCCAGGGTGACCGGTTTGAGATCCTCAGCCGCCGCAGCCATGATGCGGCGGCCGACGGCGGTCGATCCCGTGAAGCTGACGTGCTGGACATCGGGATGCCGAACAAGCCTGTCTCCGACGTCAGGCCCGCCCCAGACCATGTTCACCACGCCCGGCGGCAGGCCGGCGAAGTGGACCGCTTCCATGAACACGTGCGCGGCACCGGGCGAGACCTCGCTGGGCTTCAGGATGATCGAGCACCCGGCTGCGATGGCTGGGGCAACCTTGGCGACGATCTGATGCAGCGGGAAATTCCAGGGCGTGATTGCGGCCACGACCCCCGACGGCACCAGTTCGACCCGTCCGTTGCCGATCTGCTCGGTCCACGTGATCTGTTGAATACCGTCTCTCGCGAACTCCAGGCCCTTCAGGGCCATTGGGACCTGCATGAGTTGGCCCAGCCACACGGGGCAGCCCATCTCACGGGCAAGGAGCGAAACCGCCTCGTCGGTACGCTTGAAAAGTTCCGCGTGCAGGCGAGTTAAGGCCTCGCTTCGCTCCTCCAGTGTCGATCGTGACCACACCTGGAATCCGGTGCGCGCGCTCTGGACCGCCTGGTTGACATTCCCCGGCGAACTGGGAACGACCTCGCCGATGGCGCACCCCGTGGAAGGATCCACCATCGGCATGGCAGGAGCGCCTTCGGATCGCACGAACGCGCCATTGGCGTAGAAGCTGTCATAGCGCCTCATCGCGGGGTCTCGCCCAGCGGATTGGCCGGCGCCTGCGGCGCGCTCATGCCCTTCATCGGCTGAAGCCGAAGCAGATGCCACGGGCTCGGCATCACCCCCACCTTAGCCTCGATCAGCACCGGCCCAAGATGCGTGTTCGCCTCACGCACGGCGGCCTCCAGCTGCGATGGCGATCCCACCGCCTGGAAGGCGACACCGAAGGCTCGCGCCAGCAATTCGAAGTCGGGGTTGGCCAGATCGACACCAACCTCTGCGCCGAATTCCCGCTTCTGGATGGCACGCACGTTGCCGTAGTACCCGTCATTGAAGACGATCAAGGTCACCGGAAGCCGGTAGCGCTGCGCAGTCGCCAGCTCCTGCATGTTCCAGCCAAAGCCGCCATCCCCGGTCACCGAAACAACGCGTCGTCCGGCGGCACCCACCGCGGCCCCCAGCGCGACAGGGAACCCATAGCCCAGCGTCCCTTGATACCCGGGTCCGATGTAGGTTCGCGGCGCATCGACGGGGAACGCGATTCGTGCCAGGTAGCCCACCTGCGTCAACTCGTTGACGAAGATGCCGTCCTCCGGCATCGCCTTGCGGATCGCCCGGACATAGGAGGCCTGCGGCTCCACCAAGTCGATCTGGCCCTGCGCCCAGCGCTTGACCAAGGCTGCGCGATCATTGGACAGACGAACATTCGCCTTCACCCGTTCCGCCAGTTCGCGCAAGGCCGGCAGGGCGTCGGCCACAAGCGAAACCTCGGGCGACCTTGGCGGGCCCAGGTCCGCTTCGTCGATGTTGACGTGGATGTAGCGGACCTTTCCGGCGGGCCAGGAGGGCGTCGGCGTCAGCACGTCGGCGAACCGGCTGCCCACGACGAGCACCACGTCCGCGTGCTCGAAGACCGCTCGCCCCGCCAAGGCATTCATCGCCAGCGGATGGTTGTCGCTGATCGCTCCTCGGCCGTTGTCGCTCATGACAACAGGTGCGCCGATCTTTTCCGCGAGGCGCTGCAGTTCAGCATGCGCCGCGCTTGCGAAGATGCCGCCCCCCACATAGATGACGGGAAAGGAGGCCTCATCCAGCAAGGCGGCCGCTTTCTGAATCTGTACGAGATCTTCCGCGCTCAGACCTTTCTGCGATTGATCAGATTCCGGGGCCTGGGGATCGATAGCAGTCGACGCGCTCAGGTAGTCGTGAGGAATCTCGATGCCCACCGGACGCGGTCGGCCTCGTCCAAGTTCGCGGAAGGCGTTGTCCAACGCGACGCGGATGTCGGAGGGGGACGTGACCATGTGATGCCATTTGGTCAGTCCCCGGACGAAGCCTGACTGATCCTTGATTTCATGCAGCAGTCCGCAGCCTTTGCCGATGCCGCTGGAATGGATCTGCCCCGTCACGAACAGGACCTTGGAGTTCGAAGCATAGGCCGTCGCCAGGGCGGCGCCCGCGTTGAGCGCACCGGGTCCAGGCACCACCATGGCGGCTCCGATCCGGCCGGTAGCGCGGTAGTAGCCGTCCGCCATGTAGGTGGTTGTCTGTTCATGCCGAGGGATGAACAAGCGGACCTCGTCGCTTCGCTGCCGCAGTGCATCCACTGCCCAATCGAGCTGGATGCCTGGGATGAGGAAGAGATCCTTGATGCCGTTCTTGATCAGGCCATCGACCAGCGCCTGGCCTCCGGTGGTTTGCGGTGTGTCGCTCATGTGCAGCTCGCTTGAAATGAAAAATGGATGTGCAGAAGCCGAGGATGGGGCGCCACGTCCGGCGCCCATCACGCAAGGCCCAGGTTGATGTCTATCGCCGGGCGTGCAGGTCGACCTACTCGACCTTGGCCCCGGTGGACTTGACGACCGCGCCCCATTTCCGGGACTCGGATGCGATCCACGACGCGAACTGATCCGGAGTGCTTGCGACCACCTCGAACTCCATGTCGTGAAGCCGCCCCGTCATGTCCGGTGAGTTCAGGATCTTGACGAGCTCGCGGTGATAGCGCTCGATGATCGGCTTGGGCGTTCCGGCCGGAACGAGCAGGCCGACCCAGCCGGTGGCCTCGAGGTCCCGGTAACCAAGTTCGATGAGCGTCGGGACATTCGGAGAACTCCGGAACCGCTTCTCCCCTGTGGTCGCCAGCAGTTTCAGTCGCCCCTGCGCCACGAACTGCTGGACGTTGCCGGGCACCATGAAGGCCACCTGCACATTGCCGGCGAGCAGATCCGTCACCGCAGGCGTGGCTCCTTTGTAGGGGACATGCGTGACACCGATGCCGGCGGCGGCTTTGAGCATCTCCATCGTCAGGTGCGAGGCGCTTCCCATGGCAACCGACGCGTACGAATACTTGCCGGGACTGACCTTCGCCTTGGCGATGAATTCCTTGGCGGTCGAGAAATCCGCTGCGGGCCCCGCCACCAGGTACTGCGGAGTCTTCACCGCAAGAGTGATGGGCGCCAGGTCCCTTTGCGGGTCGTAGGGCATCTTGGCAAACAGCGACGGGTTGATCGCCAGCGGGCCGTTGTAGCCAACAAGCAAGGTGTGTCCGTCGGGAGGCGACTTGGCCACGAAGTCGGCGCCGATGTTTCCGCCCGCGCCTGGCCTGTTCTCCACAATGACCGGCTGGCCCAGTGCCTCCTGGAGCTTCGGCGCGATCAGCCGGGCCAATGCGTCATTCGTGCTTCCCACGATGGGCACCACGATCTTGATGGGTTTCGTGGGCGCCCATTCCTGAGCGGTAGTCGGTGCTCCGGCCAGCATGAGGCCCGCTGCGGCGAGCCCCGCTGCAATCATCCTGTGCATCATGAATTCAGTCCTACTTCGCCGGAGGCGGCATGCGCGAGATCAGGTCGGCCCATTTCTTGGACTCACCTGCGATGAACTGGCTGAAGGCCTGCGAGTCCATGTAAGCCGGCTCCGCAGCCAAGTTCGTGATCTGTTGCTGAACGTCCGGGCTCGCGAGCGCCTTCTGCAGCGCTTCGGAGAGCTTGGTGCGCACGTCGGCGGGCGTCTTGGCACTGGCGAACAGCCCCATCCAGGCCGGTGCCGCGTACCCCTTTACGCCCCCTTCGGCGATCGTAGGAAGCTCCGGCGCAACCTTGCTACGCGTGGCGCTGGTGACTCCCAGAGCCACGAGCTTTCCTGCCTTGATGTGCGGGTAGGCAGACGTGAGGTCGACGACTGCCACCGGCACCACGCCTCCGAGCAGATCGGTCACGGCCGGGCCGCTCCCGCGATACGGCACCGCGGAGAGCGAGACGTTCCCCATCTTCGCCAACAGTTCTCCCGACAGGTGCTGCGACGTGTATTGGCCTGGGGTCGCATAGGAGATCCTTCCGGGATTTGCCTTGGCGTCGGCCAGGAGGGCTTGCAGGTTGCCATAGCCCGCCGAGGCGGAGGCCGCGACAACCAGCGGAATATCTGCCAGCTTTCCGATGGGGTACAGGTCGCGCTTCGGGTTCAGCGGCGGCGCATCGGGGAGATGCGGATTCACGGCAATCGCGCCCGTGGCCCCCAGGCCGATGGTGTAGCCGTCCGCCGGCGCGCGCGTCACCGCCATCAGGCCCAGGGCTCCGCCAGCCCCCGGCTTGTTGTCCACGACGACCGGCTGGCCGAGTTGTTGCGACATTTCCTTGCCGACAATGCGCGCAATGGCGTCGGCGGAAGCACCGGGTGCGAAGGGCACGATCAAGGTGATGGGCTTGGCCGGAAAGGACTGGGCTCCCGCCGTCCCAGCGATCATCGAAAGAAGCGCGAAGGGGGCGGCCAGCCGCCAGATTGCAGCGATCACGATTTGTCTCCTTTGGCTCTTTATTCGGGCTGAAGGTTGGCGGCCTTGGCGACCTTGGTCCAACGCGCGATGTCACTCGCGATGCGCTTGGACAAGGCCGCGGCGTCGTTGTCGCCTGGTTCCATGCCAAGCGCATGCATCTTCTCGACCATGTCCTTTTCCTTGAGGACCTCACCCGCCGCCGCACGGAGCTTGGCGAGCACCGGGGCCGACGTGCCCTTGGGCGCCATCAGGGCCGTCCAGATCGGGGCGTCGTAGCCCGGATAGCCCAGCTCGGCGATGGTGGGCACGTCCGGCAATGCGGCCGAGCGCTTGGCGGTCGTGACCGCGAGGGCCTTGAGCTTGCCGCCCTTGACCTGCTGGATCACCGCGGGGCTGTCCAGTACACCCGACTGAATCTCGCCGCCAAGCAGGCCGGTCACGACGAGGCCGGACCCCTTGTAAAGGATGTGGTTGAACTTCACGCCCGCGGTGGTCGAGATGGTCTCTGCCACCAGCACGAACGAGGTGGTCGGCGTCCCGTTGTCCAGCTTGCCGTCCTTCGTGGTCTTGGAGAACTGCACGAGTTCGGCAAAGTTCTTCACGGGCAAGGAAGCAGGCACGGTCACGACGAGTGGAAAGGTCCCGAGCAGCGCGATCGGCTCGAAGTCCTTGACCGGGTCGTACGGCAGGTTCTTCATCAGGATCGGATTGGTCGTCAATCCACCGCTGGAAGACACGAGCAGCGTGTAGCCGTCAGGCTGTGCCTTGGCGACGAAGTCGTTGCCGATGGCGGAGTTCGCGCCGGGCTTGTTCTCCACGATAAAGGTCTGCTTCAGCTTGTCCTGCAACTTGGCCGCAAGCAGGCGGGCCAGGATGTCGTTGGTGCCGCCGGGCGAGAAGCCGACGACGATCTTGACGGCCTTGTCCGGATAGGCCTGGGCCGAAGCGAGCTGAGGGGCGAACGAGATGAAGGTCGTCGCGAGCGCGGCGCCGAGAGCGCGCAAGGCTGCCCTGCGCGGGCGTGCCGATGGCTTGTGCATTGTCTTGTCTCCGTTGGGTCGTCGAGGGCGACGTAGTCAATCAAGTCCGCATGCCGGATTGATAGTCCATTTTACGGACACGATCTGATACTCGTCAAATTTTGACTACGCAGTCCGTCAGACGGACAATCAGCAACCAGCCAAGACTCGGCGTAGATCCGGCGACCGGGGACAAGTGAACAAACGGACCCGGCTTGCGCGACTGCGTGATCTCGTGAGAGGGCATTGATGCCAGGATTCCTCCCGTCATCTCAATATGACCCGCGCCGGAGCCCTGGCCACACGGCATCGACGCGACCAACGCCCGATGCCTATTTCAAGCCTTTAATAGCTCCTAGCAGGAAACTAGATAGCCCCCTTAAGAACCGGCCGAATGGCTTCTCAAGCGCACTCGCCAGCCCTACATCAAGCTAGAACTTGGGTTGGCCGCTTTTCCCTTTTGCTTGCGTGGGCCTGCATCGCCCCTCCGCGCAAGTTGGCGAGGCAATGCACTCAGTGCGGGCGCGTGCCGCCTGCTATTCCGGCTTGATATTCAGCTTGTCGAGCACGCCTTGCCAAGTCTTGCGATCAGCTTCGATGTATCTCGCAAGCTGCTCGGGGGTGCCAGGACGCGGATAGGTGCCCAGCTCGCGCGACTTGGCTATCACATCGGGCAGAAGCAAAGCCTCGCCCATATCCCTGTTGAGTCTGGCCAGAATGGAGGCATCGATGCCCTTCTTCGCAATCACCGCGAACCAACCAAACGCCACCGCTCCCGAAACAGTGTCCTTGGCGAGGGGGAATTGATCAAGGCCCGGTTCGACACGGTCACTCATTGACGCCAAAACTCGAAGCCTCCCACCCTGAACGTTTCCTGCAACCACGTTATAGGTTTCCACCATCATCTTGGTCTGGCCGCCCAGCGTTGCCTGCATGGCCTGCGCGCCGCCCGGGTAGTGGACCTCGAGAAACTGAGTTCCAGACTGAAGACCAAGGAGCGCCGATGCGAGATGCGGCGCCGTGCCGCGCCCGTTGTCCGCGACCTCCATGCCCTGAGGCCGGGCCTTTGCTGCAGCGACAAATTCGCCGAGGGTTTTGTACGGCGAATCGGCAGGCACCGCGAGCACGAAGGGAGCCACCGCCGCCAACGTCACCGGCACAAAATCACGGTCGAAATCGTAAGACACGCCCTTGATGGTGCTCGGCGCGACAGAGATGGCGGATCCCTGAACGAACCCGAAGGTCGAGCCATCAGACGGGCCGCTCAAGATCGTATTCATGCCGATGACGCCACTTCCGCCAGGCTTGTTGTCGATCACAACTGCCTGCCCCCACTTGTTGCTCAGCTTGACCCCAACGAAGCGGATAAGAACGTCGGGGGCGGATCCTGCGGGGAACGGAACGACAAATCGCACTGGTTGTGCGGGCCACTTTGTGGCCGCGGTTGGAACCTGAGCAGCCGCCGTCAATGCAAGCAGGAAAAGCGCGGGCGCGAGCAGCCACCGACGACATCTCACATTTTCCCAGCTTGCATGCGATGGACCGCTTGCGGGAGCAAGCGTGCTCAGATTTGCGCGGGTCGTTATCGTCATCGTTCGTCTCCTGTTCGTCCTGCAGTCTTCTTGCTGCGCCGGCTACTCTAGGGAGCCTCATGACATCTGTGAAATCAGCATCTTGGATTTCTGTCATGTCTGTCTCGCATATGACGGGGCGACGGGCTGGTCGGCTGGCGCGATCGACCTCGCAATCTCTCTGAGCGATGCAGAGGTAGACCGGCTACCTCAAGCTGCTTCGCTCATGCTCGGCAGCGGATGGATACGGTCGTGCTCGGCAGCCTTGAGCAAGTCAAGCGCCACGTCGACGATCATGTCTTCCTGACCCCCGACCATGCGCCGCTTGCCAAGTTCGACCAGGATGTCCACCGTCTTGAGGCCGTACTTTCTTGCAGCCACTTCCGAGTGCCGCAAGAAGCTCGAGTACACGCCCGCGTAGCCCAGCGCCAACGTCTCGCGGTCCACTCGCACGGGCCGGTCCTGAAGAGGACGCACAATGTCGTCGGCCGCATCCATCAGCTTGTACAAGTCGGTGCCATGGCTCCAGCCGAGGCGAGCAGCCGCGGCGATGAACACCTCCAGCGGAGCATTGCCCGCGCCGGCGCCCATTCCTGCCAGGCTCGCGTCCACGCGGTCGCAGCCTTCTTCCACCGCGACGATGCTGTTGGCCACGCCGAGGCTCAGATTGTGGTGCGCGTGCATACCGGTCAAGGTCTCCGGCTTCAGCACGTCCTTGAACGCGCGGAAACGGTCGCGCACGTCATTCATGCTCAGCGCGCCGCCCGAGTCCACCACGTAGCAACAAGTCGCTCCATAGCTCTCCATCAACTTGGCTTGCTCCGCCAGCGCCTGCGGCGTGGTCATGTGACTCATCATCAGGAAGCCCACCGCTTCCATGCCCAGATGGCCGGCGTACTCGATATGCTGCCTCGACACGTCGGCCTCGGTGCAGTGCGTGGCCACGCGCACGATGCGCGCTCCCGCTTCATGAGCGGCCTTGAGATCGTGGACCGTGCCGATGCCAGGCAACAGCAGGGTCGCAATCTTCGCGTGCTTGACCACGCTTGCAACCGCCTCGATCCACTCGACATCCAAGTGTGCGCCAAATCCGTAGTTGAAACTCCCGCCTTGCAGGCCGTCGCCGTGAGCGACCTCAATGGAATCCACCTTGGCCTCGTCGAGAGCCGCGGCAATCTGCTTGGCCTGTGCGATGCTGTATTGATGGCGGATGGCGTGGCTGCCGTCCCGCAGCGTTACGTCCGAGATATAGATTTTCTTGCTCAGGTCATGCGTCATAGCGATCTCCTTCAATCGGCCACGGCGGCGAGCATGCGCTCGGCCATGGATTCGGCAGTGCGCAATGCAGCGCTGGTCATGATGTCGAGATTGCCCGCGTATGACGGCAGGTAGTGGGCGGCGCCTTCGACCTCCAGGAAGATGGAGGTCTTCAGTCCGTGCATCTGCGCGCCCACTCCCGGGATTCGGATCGGACTGGTCGCCTCGATGCGGTCGAACTGCACGCTCTGCTTGAGGCGATAACCTGGAACATACGCCTGAACATCAGCAGCCATTTTCGCGACCGATTCGGCAATTCGGTCCTCATCGACGAACTCGCTGAGCGTATAGACCGTATCGCGCATCATCAGAGGCGGTTCGGCAGGGTTCAGAACGATGATCGCCTTGCCTTTGGCTGCACCACCGACCACCTCGATGGCTTTCGATGTGGTCTCTGTGAACTCGTCGATGTTGGCTCGAGTGCCGGGGCCAGCGCTCTTGCTCGAGATACTCGCGACGATCTCTCCGTAGTGAACCTTCGCGACTCGCGACACGGCCGCCACCATTGGGATGGTGGCCTGTCCGCCGCAGGTGACCATGTTCACGTTCAGCGCATCGAGGTGAGCCTGGCCGTTGACTACAGGGATGCAGTACGGGCCGATCGCCGCAGGCGTGAGATCTACCAGCCGGATCCCGGCCTTGAGCTCCCGAAGAAAAGCATCGTTTCGAACGTGGGCACCCGCGGACGTCGCATCGAACACGATGTCGATGTCGGCAAAAACGGGTAGCCGGGAAAGACCTTCGACGCCCCCGTGGGTCGTCGCCACGCCCATTCGCGTGGCGCGTGCCAATCCATCGGAAGCGGCATCGATGCCGACCATCGCACCCATCTCGATATGCCACCCGTGGCGCAGGATCTTGATCATCAAGTCCGTGCCGATGTTCCCGCTGCCGATGATGGCGGCCTTCAGTTTTCCATTACCCATGCCCTGCCTCCTTGACGGAAGCGCCTTTGGGAACGCCGCCAACGCCCCAGTGAGCCGCGGGCACTTCCTGCAAGATGACGCGGATGGAATCGCGCGGCGCCGCTGTGGCGTCGACCGCCGCGTCGGTAAGGCCGCGAATGAGCGCCGACTTGGCCTCGGCGCTTCGCCCTTCGATGAGGGTGACTTGTATCAGTGGCATGCTCTTCTCACTCTGTCGTGTTGATCTCAACGCGTCCGAGACCCTGCATCTCGAGCGCAACGTGTTGCCCCGGAGCCAGCGCCTCCGCCGCGGTTGCACCTCCCGCCATGACAAGCCAGCCTTCTTGCAACGGCTCACCCGCCTGCGCACTCAGGCGCGCAGCCGCGACAAGTGAGCGCAGTGGGTTGCCCAGGATCCCAGCAGTGCTTCCGACCTGGCGGGGGATTCCATTGATCGATAGCACGAGGCCGAGATTGCTGAAGTCCTGACGCGGGTCCTGCCAGGGGCCGATCACGTAGCCTGAGGACGAAGCGTTGTCGGCAACCACGTCCTCAAGCGAAAAGCGAAAGGCTTCAAAGCGCGAGTCAATGATCTCGAGCGCCGGGGCGATGGCCACCACCGCGTCCAGTGCCTGCGCGAGGCTGGCACCAGCCGGCAGAGGTTTGCCGAGCAGGAATGCCAGTTCGGGCTCGACGCGCGGATGTACGAAGCGACCGAGAGCGACTTGTCCGCCATCTTCTTCGGCCATCGCGTCGGTGAGGCGGCCCCAGATCATGTCGTGCACGCCCATCTGGACCATCTTTGCGCGGCTGGTGAAGCCCATCTTCATGCCCGTTCGGCGTTCCCCGCGTGCGAGGCGGTGGGCGATAGAAAGGCGCTGAATTTCATATGCCTCTTCGACGCTTAGCTCTTCCTCCCCACCAAATTGGGCGATCGGCTTGGCGTAGCGCGCGGCGTCATCGACCCGTTGCGCCAAAGATGTGATGCTTTGCTCGCTCATTGCTGTTGCTCCTCGAATACGGCGCGAACGGAACCGAGGCCCTGGATCCGAGCCTCAAAAACATCGCCAGGGCGCACCGAAGCCATCGGTCCCAAAGCGCCGGTCAGCACGACATCCCCAGCCTTCAAGCCCCGCCCCAGCTCCGCCATCTTGTTGGCGAGCCAGACGGCGGCGTTCAACGGATGGCCAAGGCATGCCGCTCCTGCGCCGAGCGAGACCTGCTCCCCGGAGCGCTCCATCACCATGCCGGCGAGGCGGAGGTCGAGACCGTCCAGGCGTACCGGCGTATTCCCAAGCACGAACGCACTGCTCGAGGCGTTGTCCGCAACGGTGTCGACGAAGCGGATGTTCCAGTCGGCGATCCGACTGCCAACTATCTCAATCGCTGGCAGCGCGAACGCCACTGCCCGCAGCATCTGCGCCACGGTGACACCTGGCTCGGACAGATCGTGTTCCATTACCAAGGCGACTTCGGCCTCGACCTTTGGCTGCTGGAGAGCGGCCCAACGCACCGGTTCCCCGTCCGCAACCGCCATGTCTGCGAACAGCATTCCGTAGTCGGGTTGGTCTACGCCGAGTTGCTTCTGCACAGCTTTCGCGGTGAGCCCGATCTTTCTGCCCACCAGGCGGCCGCCGGCACTCAGCCGACGCTGCGTATTGACTTCCTGAACCGCGTAGGCTTCTTGGGGCCCGAATCCAGGGTAGGTTTCGCGCAGAGGCGCGATTGCGTTGCCGCTTTCAGCGGCAGCCCACAGCAGCTCCGCTGCGGCGTTTACGTCATGCAGGTTCATTGAGCCTCTCCGTTGAGCTTGATGCAGATGTTCGACAGCTCGGTGTAGAACTCGAGCGAGTGAACTCCGCCCTCGCGTCCAATGCCCGATGCGCCAGAGCCGCCGAATGCGGTGCGCAGATCGCGCAGGAACCACGTATTCACCCACACCACCCCAACCTTCAAGGCGCCGGCGAATCGGTGTGCGCGATCGATGTCTCGGGTGTAGACAGATGCCGCGAGCCCGTACGGCGTGTCATTGGCCATATGAAGCGCCTCCTTCTCGGTGTCGAAGGGAATCACGACGCAGCAAGGTCCGAAGATCTCCTCGCTCGCAACACGCGAACCGTGGGCAAGGCCTGTCCATATGGTTGGCTCGATCCATGAGCCGCCCTTCATTGAACTGGAAAGCTCGGGTATCCCACCACCAGTAATGACTTTCGCTCCATCTGTCTTTGCCAAGGCGTAGTAGTCGAGCACCTTCTTCTGATGCTCGGCCGATATCAGCGGACCAAAATTTGCATCCGGATCATTGGCGTGGCCTGGCTTGAGACGCGCAGCGGCATCGGCCAGCTTCTGCACTACGGCGTCGAACACGGAGCGCTGCACGTACACGCGTTCGGTTCCGAGGCAGACTTGGCCCGTGTTCTCAAACACCGAACGGGCAAGTCCCGCAATGGTCACGTCGAGGTCTGCATCGTCGAAAACGACGGCCGCATTCTTGCCCCCCAGTTCCATGGAAACCGGCTTGATGCCGGCCGCAGACGCGCGGATGATCGCCGCTCCTGTGCGGGTCTCGCCGGTGAAAGTGATCGCATCGATGCCTGGATGGGTCGTCAGAAATTCGCCGGCCGAGTCCGGTCCGAAGCCATGGACCACGTTGTAGACGCCTTTGGGAATGCCAACGGCATTCATGACCTCGCCCAGGAGGGCTGCCGTTGCTGGCGTCTCCTCGGATGGCTTGACCACAACCGTGTTCCCGCAAGCGAGCGCCGGACCCACTTTCCAAGTCATCAGCAAAAGCGGCAGATTCCAGGGGCAGACCACGGCGACCACGCCCTTGGGACGCCTTGAGGCGTAGTTCAGAGCTGGCTTCCCGTCCGGAGCATGGCTTGCAAAGGACTCTGTTGGAACATTCCGAACGACGTCGGCAAAAACGCGAAAGTTTGCTGCTCCGCGCGGAATGTCCAGATGCGAAGCGAGGGAGCGCGGCTTGCCTGTGTCAGCGATTTCAGCGGCGATGAAATCTTCCGCACGACGATCGATCTCTGCAGCCACCGCGTACAGCAGGTCACACCGCTGGGCGAGCTTGAGCGAGCCCCACGGGCCCGAGAGCGCCTCCCGCGCGGCGCGGACCGCGTCGTCCACGTCCTCGCGAGCGGCTTCGCTCACGTTGTCGATCAGCGAGCCATCGACTGGGTTGGTGTCGTCGAAGGTCCGACCCGTGCGACCTTCTCGGTACTCACCATTGATGAAATTACGGATCACCTCTGTCTCCTAGGATTGAAGTTCGGAATCGCCGGCTGTGAGGTAGTCCCACATCCGCTCGTATATGCCCCCGGAGTCCGTGGCCCGACGCTCGCGTTCCGACTGGCTCAGGACCACTGATGCCTCCTGCAGACCGGCCGCAAGGACGGCGAGTTCGAGGCGTGCAGCGTCTTCGAGGTACCAGGTCAGCACAACCACCTTAACCAGGGAATCGGCCGCCACCACAACCCCGTTGCCGCGCATCACGACGGCATTGCCGTTACCCAGCGCGTCGATGACGGCCGAGGCACGTTCGTCGTCACGGATCAACTGAGGGTCGTCCCAAAGGGCCGCCCCGGCACCAAAGTACGAACCCATGCCGTGACGGGGCTGAGGCGTCCGGCGCGCCGTTCCCAGGGTCATGAGCGCGGGAGGCATGGTTCGCGCAACAGCCATCGTCTGCGGATGGCGCTGGTAGATCTGCTGATGGATGCGAACCTCGCCCAAAACACCGTCCGGTAGCGGACCATTCACCGGAACCACACGTCCTGCCTCGCCAGCGGCAATCAACGCCATCGGACGCGCCGCGCAGACGAGGAAATGCTTCTCGTCGAGGCGCACGCTGCAATGGCCGTACGCGTGAGCCAACCCGTGGCGGCCGAGGGCGCGGGCCGCGATGCGCAACTGCTTCTGGACAGACTCCGCCGCGTTCATGGCTGCGTTTCCTCGTCAGCGGATTGGCGGAACTCGGCGATGTCCGGCACGGAGCCCCACATGCAGAACGATTCGTTGACGCGGGGGAATTGACGAGGCTGGTAGGTCGCCTCCTCCTCGGCAGTAAAGGTCCGTACGCCGGTGGAGAACTCATAGATCATGTCGTCCGGTCCGCGGAAGTACAGGAACCTTGCGCCTGACGTCGGATGGCGGCCCGGCCCGAAAGCGATCGGAACGCCTCGCTCCTTCAGCATGTACCAGGCACGCATGATGTCGTCCACAGACTCCACTTGATGGTTGACATGCTGGACGCCGGAGCGGTTCGTCGGAAACAGCGCCACTTTGTGATGAACGTCGTCGATGCGAAGCAGCGGCGCGTCGCCAATTCGGTCACTCACACGCGCGCCGAGCACCTGGGTCCAGAAATGCTCGTCTCGTTTCGCATCGGTCGTGCAAAGGCCCACATGACTGAACCCGGTGACGCCTGCGTCGCGTTCAGGGAAGTAGCGACGGCCGCTGTGGTGCGGACCCAGCACGAGGTCGATCTTGTTTCCAGTCGGGTCCCTGAAATGGATGAAGCCGTTCACATGGCGCTGTTCGCACTCTTCTGCTGAACCCGCGCGCACCTCGATGCCCGAGTTGCTGAGCTCGGCACCGGCGGCGTCGAGTTCTTCAGAGGTCCTGATCTCGAACCCAACCGTATGGTCGGCAGGATCACCTTCGAAATACACGAGCGTGTGATCACGGCTGTCGCTGCGGAAATAGGAGGAGCCGGCCTCCACCCGCGCCAACTCCAGGCCGAGCACCTCGCGCGCAAATCGATCGGTTTCGACATGTTGGCGCGTCCCGAGGCGCACGTATCGGATGTCGAGCAGGTTGATCACTGGTTGTCTCCTTCGGCTTCAGGTGCGGTCAATGTAGAAGAGTCCGTGACATTCCCGAAATGAAAGAACAGAATTCGTCATATGCCTCAATCCGATATCAAGCCGCGACATCCCTCGCGCCTGCTCTCGCGGCAGTTGGATCTCAACCTCCTGGAGCTCTTCGAGACGGTCTACCGCACGCGCAACCTCACGGCGGCTGGTTCCCAGCTCGGCCTGACGCTGCCTGCCGTGAGTCGGGGCATTTCCCGCCTGAAGGAGATGTATGGCGATGCGTTGTTCGTGCGGCAGCAACGCGGCGTTGTTCCGACTCCTTTCGCTGATACCCTGGTGACACCTGTGGCCTCTGCATTGGAGATCCTGCGCTCCACCGTGCAACGACCAACGTTCAGGCCGGACGTCGAGGCACGAACTTTCCGGGTGGCCATGAGCGATATCGGCGAGCGGCTCTTCCTTCCCCGCCTGATGTCGCATCTGGCAAAGGCCGCACCCCGGGTGGTCGTGGACGCAGTCTCTCCGAGCCTGGGCGAGCTTCACGATGGGCTTGCCTCCGGTCAGATCGACCTCGCGGTGGGCTACCTGAGTGACCTAGGGAAGCAGATGCACCAGCGCCGCTTGTTTCATGAACGCTTCGTCTATGTCGCTCGCAAAAGCCACCCCGGCATCCACGGAAAACTACGTCGCGAGCAGCTCAGAGAGCTGCGCCACGTTATCGCAGGTCCCGAGGGCATGCAGCACGCCACTTCGGTAGAGAAGGTGTTGTCGGGCCCCCGCGTCAAAGCGCGCGTAGCCTTGAGGGTTCACAGCTTCCTTTGCGTAGGGCCGATCGTGGCGTCTACAGACTTGATCGGCCCCGTTCCGAGCAACCTCGGAGCAATGGTTGCAACGCACATGGACCTGCAACTCCTCGAACCCCCAGTGCTGTTTCCCGGCTTCGATGTCACCTTGACGTGGCACCAGCGATTTCACCGCGACCCGGGCAGCGAATGGCTTCGGGGGGTGCTGATCGCCCTCTTCGATTCGCAAACGGTTGCCGCGGACGCTCACGCGTAGCACCCCAAGCGAAACACGCTTCGGCCCGAAGCTGGCCATCCTTCGTTTATTCGAGGAACATTTCGGCAATCATCGATCGGAGCCATTGATTCGCCGGGTCGAGATGGAAGCGCTCATGCCAGTGCTGCTTGATGGCAAAAGTAGGCAGTTCAAATGGCGGAGCCAGCAACCTCACTGCCGCGATGCTGACCAACATCTGGGCGACGCGCTCCGGCACCGTGGCGATGAGATCGGTCTGTGCAACCAGGTTGCCCAGGCCCGGCAACGTGGGGAGCGAGAGGGCGAGCCGTCTCTCGATCCCCAAGCGCTTCAACTGCTGCACGAGCAAGTCGTGTCCGGTCCCGGGCGCCGTGATTGCGACGTGCTTCTCGCGTTTGAAGTGTGTCAGGGTCATTCGCTTGGCCACTCGGGGATGGTCTTTGCGCACCACGCACGCAAAACCCTGCTCGAAGAGGCGTTGCTGGTAGAAGCCGGCCTCCAGTTCCGGCATGAACCCGACGGCCAGATCGGCGTCTCCGTTCTCGAGCAACCGCCGCGTTTCCGGCGCTATCCGCAGTACCGCGATATGGATCGAGGGAGCAACCTCGGCAACGCGATGGATCAGCCGAGGAAGGAATTCCAAGTGGCTGACGTCGGTCATGCAAAGTCTGAAATGCCGGCTCGAGCTTTCGGCGTCGAAAACGACCTGCTGCCGGGTCGCCAACCGCAGCAGTTCCAGGGCCTGGCGAAGTGGCCCAAGCAGGTCATTTGCATGTGGCGTGGGGACCATCCCCTCTGCGGTCCGCACGAAGAGCGGATCGTTGAACTGGCGTCGCATACGCGCGAGGGCCAGGCTCACCGAGGTCTGCGGGATGTTCAGGTTCTCGGCCGCCCGGGTCACGCTGCGTGTCTTGTACACCTCGTCAAACACCGCAAGAAGACGCATGTCCATTATTTAGCTTCCTGCTTGAAGGTATTGTGGCTATTGCATGGACGTCATGATCGTCGAAACCTAAAGTTGCGACAACTGGCCCAGTTTCAGAGCCAACTATCGGAGACATCCCATGCAGCATCGCCTGACACTCAAGTGGCTTCTTTCTTTGTCCCTTGGCCTTGCGGCCGCCTCACTCCACGCGCAACAGTACCCCAAGGGCCCTATCCACCTCGTTGTCCCGTTCGCGGCGGGCTCGACCCCGGACCTGGTCGCCCGCCTCGTTGGCGAGAGGCTCGGTACGCGCCTTGGTCAACCTGTCGTGGTGGACAACAAGGCCGGAGCGTCCGGCAATATTGGAACCACGGCGGTGGCGAAGGCATCTCCGGATGGGCAGACCATAGGAATCGGGATCGCCGGCACCCTCGCAGTGAACGCGCTGCTCTACAAGAAAATGCCCTATGACCCGGCACGCGACATCGAGCTCATCACGGTCGCCGCTTCCCAGCCGGCGGTCTTGGTCACGTCTTCCAAGTTTCCCGCGAACAACGTCGCTGATCTGCTCGCGCAGCTGAAAAAGAGCCCTGGGAAATACAGTTTCGCGTCCATTGGCGCCGGCTCGGCATCCCATCTCGCAATGCAAGCCCTCGGTGCGCTGACGTCCGCAAATCTCGTGCATGTTCCCTATCCTGGCTCTGGAGCCGCCGTCACGGCGATCATCTCGGGCGAAGTGGACATGGGCGTGCTCCCTGCTGCGACGGTCATGCCATTCGTCAAGTCTGGGCGGGTGAAAGCCCTGGCGATCGCCTCGTCGAAACGCTCGCAGTTCCTGCCGCAATTGCCGACCCTCGCCGAAGTGGGGGCGCCTGAAGTTCAGGCCGATGCGTGGATCGGCATCGTGGCTCCGGCCAAGACTCCGGCGGACATCGTGACCCGCCTGCACACCGAACTCGTGCAGATCCTCGCCGAGCCCGCCATTCAAGAGAAGCTTCGCCTCCAGTACATGGCTCCGGTGGCGAACACGCCCGCGGAGTTTCGAAGCATGGTGAATGATGAGGTTGCCCGCTGGAAGCCGGTGATCGAGAAGAACAACATTACGCTCGACTGATCGGGAGCTTACGAAGATGAACACACAATCCCACTCCGTTGCTGAACCGGGCCGCAAGGTCCCACTATTGGGCGAGTACGACGTCGTCGTACTTGGTGGTGGGCCCGCCGGCATGGCCGCAGCAACGGCAGCTGCGCGCAACGGATGCGCAGTGCTGCTGACTGAGCGATACGGATTCATGGGCGGTATGGGCACCGCCGCGGGTGTCACGAATTTCTGCGGTCTGCACGCGAACGTCTTTGGCACCATCAAACAGGTGGTTCATGGATTCGCGGACGATGTGCTTCAAAAGATGCGTGACCTGGACGGACTCAGCGAGCCGCATCTGATTTTCGGCAAGATCCTCGCTCAAGCGTATGACATGTCCGCGTTCAAGTGCGCGGCGGACGAGGTGGTTACGGCTGCTGGGGTCCAGATCATGTTTCATGCCCTGGCGGCAGGGATCGTGAAGGCACCCGATGGCCGGATCGACGCCGTCATCCTGGAAACCAAGTCGGGGCGGCTCGCGGTGCGCGGGAAGTGCTTCATCGATTGCTCCGGCGACGCCGACATCGCGCACTGGGCGGGCGTTCCCACGGAAAAGGGCGACGATCAGGGTCACTTGTTGTATCCCACGCTACTTTTTCGGATCGGCAACGTCGATGCGCAACGGGCCGGGGAAGCATGGACCCGAATTCCGTCCTTGATGGCCGAGGCGGAGGCGGCAGGCGAGTTCAAATTTCCCCGCAAGGGAGCCATCGTCCGTCCGCAAAAACACCCGTACGAATGGCGCGCAAACGTCACGCAACTGAAGATGCCCGATGGCAAGGCCATCGACGGCACCGATGTCATCGCGCTTAGCGACGGTGAGCTCGAGGGTCGCCGGCAGATCGTCGACTATCTGAAGTTCCTCCGCGCAAAGGTGCCAGGCTTTAAGAATGCCTACGCCTTGGATATTGCGCCCCAGATCGGAATTCGAGAAACCCGGCGGCTTGTCGGCGAATACATGCTCACCGCTGACGACGTGCTCGGCTGTGCGGACTTCGACGACACGATCGGCGTCAATGGTTGGCCCCTGGAGATGCACGTTGCAGGGGATGTGAAGTGGATGTGGCCGCCGATTCCCGAATCGCGTGGCTACAACCAGCTCCCCTTTCGCATGATGCTGCCCCACCGTTCGACTGCCGGCGGGGTGGACAATCTTCTTGTCGCCGGACGTTGTGCCTCCATGACCCACGACGGCCAGTCGGCCGCCAGAGTGACGGGCGCCTGCTTCGCGATGGGCCAGGCTGCCGGTACAGCGGCCGCACTCGCCGTGTCAGGCGGGGTCTCGGTTCATGACATCGACGTCAAGGCGCTTCAACGTACGATCGAGGGCCAAGGCGCCTTCCTTGGGCGTGGATCGCCCGACGACCTCCCTCAATAGAAATGCGGAAGTGAGTGTGAGCGGCGTTAGCGCCGCGTCGCTCCGGACAGCCCGGCGGAGGCACTTCGCAGTGCTTGCTCCGGCAAAGTGCTCAGGCAGCGCTTGTGTCCTTGCTTCCATACCCCAGCATGGCCGACAGGTTCTTTGACTCCTCTTGCAAGAGCTTTGTGATCTGTTTCAAGCGCTCCGCACCCAGTCTCACTTCGGGCCCGAAGACCCCGATCGAACCCGCCACGGCCGCATTTCTGTCAAAGAAAGGCACCGCGACAGCCACTGCCCCTGGGATCAGCTCGCTGTGGCTGCTCGCCCAGCCGCGCTTGCGCGTGCGGGCCAGCTCCACCTCGAGCTCCTTGGGATTGATCCCGGTTCCCTTCGCATAGGAACTCAGCTCGTCCGCAGTGGCGCCCGCATACGCCAGGATCGCCCGGCCCGAGGCGCCGCGCACGATTCGTTCCGTGTAGCCGACGCCGCGCTTGAAATTGAGCGGTTGCGGGCTCGGCAACTCCGCCACGCACAGCCGCAACTCGCGCTGCGGCAGGAACATCGCCACCGTCTCCCCCGTGGCTCGCCAGATTCGCCGCAGGACCGGTTCTGCCACGGCAGCCAGGTCGAGGCTGGACGTCCAGACGTGGGCAAGACGCGCGACCGAGGCTCCCAGGCGGAATCGCTGCGGCTCTCCCACGGAGATCAGGAACCCGTGCTCCTGCAGCGTGTACAGGAGCCGGTAGAGCGTGGGCCGAGACAGGTCCACGCGCTTGAGCAACTCGGATGCTGAAAGCTCGAAATCCTGAGCCGTGAAAGCCAGCAGGATTTCCAGCGCGCGCCCGACGGCGCGCACGTTTTCATTCTTGTCGGTAGTAGCCACAACAACTCCTCTCGATGATGGCAATTCTCTGCCTATTGTCCGCCACACGGACATGGCCGTCCGGGCCCCGCCAATGACGAGTGCAGCACATGCACCGCGGCTGTCAAGGGCACGTCGATGCTGCGTCCATAAGGCTTGTTTATGAATCGCCCCAGAGGTTTCATTTTCCTTTTGCCGACGCACTGCCTTTAATCAGAGACCTTTCTTCATCCCATCTGGAACAGCGCATGACCAAGAATATCGAGACGCAAGTACTGATTGTCGGGGCAGGGCCCGTTGGCCTGACGCTGGCCATCGACCTCGCCCAGCGAGGCATCGGCGTCCTCGTTGCGGAAACGCGGCACCGCGGCGAGCCACCCAGTGTCAAGTGCAACCACGTGTCGGCCCGCACGATGGAAATCTTCCGTCGCCTCGGGATCTCGAAGGCGATGCGCGAAGCCGGGCTTCCGGCGGATCATGCCAACGACGTGTCGTACCGGACCACCTTCACGGGCCAGGAGCTGTCCCGAATCCACATCCCCTCCAGGGCAAGCCGGTACAGCGACAAGAGCGGGCCCGACGGATGGTGGCCCACGCCGGAGCCTCCGCACCGGATCAACCAGATCTATCTCGAGCCCGTTCTCTTCGCCCATGCAGAAGCGACCCAAGGCGTGACCATTCTCAACCGCACCCGTATCGACAGTTTCAGCCAAGACGAAAATGGCGTGAGCGCCAAGGGCGTCGACATCGACACCGGCGAAGAGGTTAGGATCTTCAGCCTGTACATGATCGGCTGCGACGGCAGCCGCTCCGCTGTGCGCAAGGCCATCGGCGCCAAGCTCTCCGGTACGGACGTGGTGGGGCGCGTGCAGTCCACCTATTTGCGGGCACCCGATCTCCTCTCGCGCACCAAGTGCACTCCGGCGTGGGCCACGTTCTCGTTCAATCCCCGCCGCAGCGGCAACGTGTACGCCATCGACGGCCGGGAGACGTTCCTGCTGCACAACTATCTGTGCTCGGACGAACTGAACTTCGAATCCGTTGATCGCGACTGGGCGATTCGCACCATCCTGGGCGTCGGCGACGATTTCGAGTACGAGATCCTCTCCAAGGAAGATTGGATCGGCCGCCGCCTGGTGGCCGACAAGTTCCGTGATCGCCGGATCTTCATATGTGGGGATGCGGCCCATCTGTGGATACCAATGGCCGGCTATGGCATGAACGCAGGCATCGCGGACGCGATGAATCTGTCTTGGCAACTGGCCGCTCGTCTGAACGGCTGGGGCGACGAAGGCGTACTGGCCGCCTACGAAGCCGAGCGTCAGCCGATCACCGAGCAAGTCTCCAAGTTCGCCATGAACCACGCATTGGCGCTGCAGAAAGAGCGCGAAGGCGTGCCGGCGGGCATCGAGGAGCCGGGCCCGGCCGGCGAGGCGGCTCGCAAGCTCGCGGGGCAAACCCTCTACGACCTGAACGTCAAGCAGTACTGCTGCGGCGGCCTGAACTTCGGCTACTTCTACGATGCCTCGCCGCTGATCGCCTATGACGGCGAATCGGCCCCTGCCTATGCGATGGACCAGTTCACGCCATCTACCGTCCCTGGTTGCCGCACGCCCCACTTCTGGTTGGCCGATGGCCGCTCGCTCTACGATGCGATGGGTCCCGAGTACACGCTGCTGCGATTCGATCGGGCAATCGATATCGGCCCGCTGGAGCGCGCCGCAGCACGCAGGGGCGTCCCGTTGGCGCTTCTGGATGTGCAGGCAGAGGATGTGCCGAGCGCATACCGCAACGCGCTCGCGCTGTCGAGGCCGGATCAGCACGTCGCCTGGCGCGGGGATTGCCTTCCCGAAGATCCGCTGGCGCTTGTCGATCGAATGCGCGGTTGCTTCTCCGGCAGGAACGCCCTTTGAAGAAGCGCCGGCGCCGTTGACTGCCCACCTCGCCGGGTGTGGTTCGCTACAGCTTCTGCTTCCGAAGGACGAGCTCCTGCAGGCTCACGGCGGTAGGCGGCAGTGAGCGGTCTCGCTTGAAGATGAAGGCTGTGTTCCGCTCCACCAGCGGGCGAAGAATGCGGCGGGTTTTCAGGCTGTCGTTCCGCGAGGCCGCCACGATCGAACCGGGCACCACAGCGACACCGAGCCCTCCGGCAGCGAGCGCAATCGCAGTCGTAAGCAAAGACACCTCGTTGGCGATCCGCAGCTCGACGCCCGCCTCCGATGCTGCGCGATCAATTCTCCTGCGCACACCGTATCCCGGTTTGACCGCGATGACGGGGTATGCGCTCAGTTGTTTCCATGTCAGGGGTTTCTCGGTAGGAAAGTACTTCGGCGTTGCCACGGCCACAAGTGAGTCATGGAGAAACACTTGCTCCACCAGGCCCGGGATGCCCGCCTCCAGCGTTCCGATACCGCAGTCAACACGCTCACTGACGATTCGCTCGACGAATTCGCCGGGTGCGCAATCATCGATGAGCAGCTGTACGTCCGGATGAAGCGCGGCGTACTCCTGCAATATGGATGGCAGGAGCGTCTGCGCGACCGTGGAGGTCGCGGCAATGCGAAGCCGGCCTCGTCTGCTTCCGGAGTAGTCGGCCATCGACCTTCCCAGGGACTCGAGTTCCGCCAGCGTACGTACCGCGTAGCCATAGGCCTCCACAGCCGCCTCCGTGCGACGCATGGATCGCGTCGTGCGGTCGAAAAGACGCACGCCGAGGCGATCCTCCATTTCGCGGAGCAGAACGGTGACGGCCGGCTGCGTCACTGAGAGCATCTCGGCTGCAGCCGATACGTGGCCACTTTGGTAGACCGCGACGAACGCGCGCAATTGCCGCACCGACGGCAATCCGCGCAGCGACAAGGGTTCTCTATGAATCATCTCTCGATTGAAACCTTATGCGGGCTCGTGCGCACCCAACTGCCTGCACGTTTTCGTTTCAGCCACGGCAACCACAACAACTCGTCTCGATATGCGGGCTCCGCCCATTGTCCGCTACATGGACATGTTGACCGCAATCCGCTAAAGTCCATACAATGGATGAACTGTCCATACAACGGACATCATAAAGGAGACTGTTTATGAGTTCGATCGTCCCGGTCACGCTGCTGTTTTCCGACGGCGTCGCACACCGACTGGACGTGCCGTGCGGCAAGAAGATCGTCGAAGCTGCCAGCGAAGCTGGGCTGAATCTCCTGACCGACTGCTCCAACGGCCAGTGCGGAACCTGCACCGCCCAGTTGCTTTCGGGTACGGTGGAAATGGAGGACTACGACACGGCCGTCCTGCCCGACGAAGACCGTGACACCGGCACGGTCCTTCCCTGTGTCTGCCGCGTCACCACTGCGTGCGCGGTGGAATTTCCCTATGACTCGACCGAGGCCCTCTCGGAGGAGCCCGCGCCCATCGATGGCGAGGTCGTTGCGGTGCGCCAAGTCGCCAGCGAGACCGTACTGCTGGAAGTCTCCATCCCCGAGGGCATCCAGTTCGAGCCGGGACAGTACGTGCGGATCCATCCCGAAGGCTCGGACTTTCATCGGTCGTACTCCATGGCCAACGTGCCCGGAAGCAACCGCCTGGAGTTCTTCATCCGGCTCGTGCCGGATGGTGCGTTCTCCAACTGGCTGACCGGCGCCAAGGCAGGCGACAAGGTGGAGCTGAGCGTTCCCCATGGCACCTTCTTCCTGCGCGACGAAGATCGCCCTCGCCTCTTTGTCGCCGGTGGCACTGGCGTGGCCCCGTTCCTGTCGATGCTGCGCAGCATGGGTAAAAAGGCCCGGGCCCAGCCCACCATCCTGCTGATCGGTGCGCGCACGCCCGGCCACTTGTTTGCGCTCGAGGAACTCGAAGCTCTTCGCCAGGCCTTGCCGCATGTCGAAGTGAAACTGGCCGTTGAGCAGGACGCGAATCCCGATTGCCATCAAGGCTACGCGACCGATCTGATCGTCGCTCTCGGCCTGGATCCCACCACCCGTGTCTACCTCTGCGGCCCGCCGCCGATGGTTGAAGCCGGCCGCAAGGCCGCAGAAGCAGCAGGCCTGCCCCGCCAAGACGTCCTGTGCGAACGTTTTGCCTGATTTCCCCGCCCTCGCTAACCCCCAACCGAGATAACCCATGATCCCGATCACCACCGAATCCCGCTACAACGCGATGATCAACCTGCGCAAGGGCGAGATCAGTCGCGAGATCTTTTCCGACAAGGAGATCTTCCAGGAAGAACTGGAGAAGGTCTTCACCCGCGCGTGGCTGTTCGTCGGCCACGAGAGCCAGGTTCCCAATCCCGGCGACTTCTTCACCTCGCGCATGGGCGCCGAGTCGGTGATCCTGGCCCGCGACAAAAAGAAGAAAGTCCATGTGTTCCTGAACTCGTGCCGCCATCGCGGCATGAAGGTGTGTCAGTACGACCACGGCAACACCACCCTTTTCACCTGCCCGTATCACAGCTGGAGCTATACCACCGAGGGCAAGCTGTTCGGCGTGCCGCAATTCAAGAACCTCTACGAAGGCTGCCTGGACAAGGAGGAGTGGTCGCTTATCGAGGTGCCCAAGATGGAGATCTACAAAGGCACGGTCTGGGCGTCCTGGGACAAGGATGCGCCGGACTTCATGACCTACCTGGGCGATGCGAAGTTGCACCTTGACCTGGCGCTGGATTGCCGCGACGGTCGCGAGGGCGGCTCCGAGGTCCTCCTCGGCGTGCACAAGTGGATCATCCCGTGCAACTGGAAATTCGCCGCGGAAAACTTCCTCGGCGACACCTATCACAACGTAAGCCACCGCTCCGTGGATCTGATCGGCATCGGCCCTTCCGCCGAAGCCGGTGCCAAAGGGCGTCGCGACAACGAACTCGAGAAGGCAAAGCACCTGTGGGTGAACTTTCCCGCTGGCCATGGCGTGCACAGCGCCATCATGCCGGAGACCTGGGAGTTCCTCGACACCTACCAGAACAATCCGATCATCGCCGAGTACTTCCGCGAAGCTCACGCCAAGCGCAAGGAGCGACTTGGCGCCGAACAGCATCGACTCGTGCCGTTCGTCGGCACGATCTATCCGAACGTCTCGTTCCATGGCAACCAGCCGCGCAACCTGTGCGTGTGGCACCCACACGGCCCCGAGTCCACCGAAGCATGGCGCTTCTTCCTGGTCGATGCCGACGCCCCGCAAGAGGTGAAAGACTTTCTGCGTAGCTACTACATGCGCTACTCCGGCCCGGCCGGCATGACTGAGCAGGACGACATGGAAAACTGGAACTACGCCACCGCTGGCAGCCGCGGCGTCATCGCCAAGCGCTACCCCTACAACTACACCCAGTCGCTTGGCAAGGTCGAAACGAACGGTCCCGTTGCCGGTAACGTCAGTCTGCAGGTCAGTGAAGAGAACCCGCGGCAGTTCTACCGCCGCTGGCGCGACTACATGAATGGTGCCGACTGGGACACACTCCTGGGCCGCAAGGACAAGGAGCCGGCGAGCTTCGCCGCCTGATCATGAGTGTCGTCATCGTCACCGGTGGAACCTTCGGCCTGGGCCAGTCGATCACGGTCGAACTGGCTCGCCGGGGCCACCAAGTCGTGGCCTTCGGGCTCGCCCAGCCGCAGGTTTCCAGCACGGCCCAGGGCTTCGACAGCCTCATGGCCGAACTGAAGAGCGCGGACTGCACCGCCGATGTCCTCGAAGCAGACGTCTCGAATGCGGCCGACGTCCAACGCGTCATCGATCACACCGTCGAGAAGCACGGGGCAATCAACGGGCTGGTCAACAACGCGGCGATCGGCCCCCTGGGGACGATCCTCAGCACCGACGAATCGACCTTCGATCGCATCGTCGGCGTGAACCTCAAAGGCACTTACCTCATGTCGCGAGCGGCCCTGCCCCACATGGTTCGCGCAGGGGGTGGGTCGATCGTCAACATCGGCTCCGGCGCAGGCTGGGGCAAGCCGAATATGGCGATCTACAGCGCCAGCAAAGGAGCGATCGTCGCCTTGAGCACCGCCATGGCCTACGACCACTTCCATGATCACGTGCGCGTCAACGTCGCCATTCCGGGTGGGGGCGGGATCGTCTCAGGCATGAGCGTCGGCCGCATGGGTGGCGATGTGTCTGCCTTCAAGAGCAAGCCGGCGCCTGGCACGGTCGCGGGACGGCCGGCCAACGGGCGAGACCTCGCCAACGCCGTTGCGTTCCTGCTTTCCGACGACGCCGCCACCGTCTCGGGGACCGTCATCGATGTCGGCTGCTTCGCCCACCAGGGCGGCCCCATTCCCTCCACGCACTGAGCTCAACACCAGGAGAAATCATGTCTGAACTCGCAGAACCGGTGGTCCAACAAGCCTCCCGTCTTCCGCGCGACGCCAAGTACTACGACGTCAAGCGCGAAATCGAGGAGTTCCTCTACGACGAGGCGAATCTTCTCGACGACCGTCATTTCAAGGAATGGGTGGACACCCTTGCCGATGACCTCGAGTATTTCATGCCGATGGAATACAACGTCAAGGCGGGCGAGCACGCTCGCCGCGAACTCACCACCCGTGAGAAGCAAATGAGCTGGTTCAACGAGGGCAAGTGGACCCTGACGAAGCGCGCCGAGCAGATCCTGACGGGCGTGCACTGGGCGGAAGAGCCGCTGTCGCGCGTCAGCCGCCTCGTGAGCAACGTGCAGCTCATGGCCATGCAGACCAATGACGACGGCGATCTCGAGGTCGATGTGTCAAGCCGCTTCCTCACCTACCAGAACCGCTGCGAATACGAGCAGTACTTCTTCGTCGGTGATCGCAAGGATCGCATCCGCAGAACAGCCGATGGCTGGAAACTGGCTCGCCGGGAAATCCGCATCCACCAGAACGTCCTCCTGGCGAAGAACCTCAGCATCTTCTTCTGACAAAGATCACGCCATGCTCAATCTCATCAAGATCCAGGTCGGTCAGAGCATTCGCCTGAAGGACGGCACTGTTGGCGAAGTCACCGAAAACATCGGCGACGGCATCTGGCTGCAGCTGCGCAATCCCGAAAACGGTGAAGAGGAACTCGTTCACTGCGAAGAGATGGTGGAGCTGGTCGAACAGCCGACCAATTAGCCCTCAATCCCTACCTGAACGCGACGGCCGCCGCTGCGGCCAGCGGAGCCCTGACCTTGAATCCCCACGACTATCACTTCAACTACGCACCTTATCGGCTTACGGGCACGGTGTATGGCACCTTGCTCAACGATCGGCATGCGCTGGCGGCGCTGGGCGACAGCGTCCACGAGCCGCCGTACAAGGGCGCACCGAAGGCACCCGTGCTGTACGTCAAGCCCCGAAACACCTTCCGGCCATCCGGCGCAAGGGTTATCACGTCGCAGGCGACCCCCGAGTGGGAAGTGGGAGGATCGCTGGCGCTGGTCATCGGTCGCACCGCATGTCGCGTCTCCGTCAATGACGCACTCGACCATGTCGCCGGCTACACCGTGGTGGCGGACCTGAGCGTGCCGCACGAGAGCTTCTACCGGCCCTCGATCCGGTTCAAGGCCAGAGACGGATCGTTGATTGTGGCGGATGAGGTCGTCGCGCCAGAGGCCGTCGCCGACCCGGGCGCTTTGACCTTGCGTGCCTATCTGGATGGCCAGCTCGTCCAGGAATCCTCGCTGAGCAGCATGGTCCGCCCGGCGGCCCAACTGCTCGCGGATGTCACGGACTTCATGACCCTTTCCCCGGGTGACATGTTGCTGCTTGGAGTGCCGCACGGCGCTCCCCGTGCACGCGCGGGACAACAAACCTCTGTCGAGATCCGTGGCATCGGCGCGGTGCACGCCAGCTTCGTCGGAGACGAGCGATGAAGCGCGCACGCGTTGCCTACGCAGGCGCCATTCACGAAGCAGTGCCTCATCCTCAGGGACTGCAACTGGCCGATGGGCGTGTCGTCGCCGAATACGCCGTGGTGTGGTTGCCGCCGTTCGAGGTCGGCACCATCGTCGCCCTGGGCCTGAACTACGCCGATCACGCCAAGGAGTTGTCCTTCGGCGCGCAGGAAGAGCCGCTGGCCTTCTTGAAGGGCCCCGGCAGCGTCATCGGCCACCGGAGCGTGACACGCCGCCCGGCGGGCGTGAAGTTCATGCACTACGAGTGCGAGCTGGCCGTCGTCATCGGCAAGCAAGCCCGCAAGGTCAGGCGAGAAGCCGCCATGGAACACGTGGCCGGCTACACCGTGGCCAACGACTACGCGATTCGCGACTACCTCGAGAACTGGTATCGCCCCAACCTGCGGGTCAAGAACCGCGACGGGGGCACGGTCCTCGGCCCCTGGTTCGTGGATGCCGCCGATGTCGGCGAGAAGGTGGAGTTGCAGCTGCGGACCCTGGTCAACGGCCAGGTGACCCAGGAGGGCAACACCCGCGACTTCGTGTTCGACATCCCCTATCTCATCGAGTACCTGAGCGCGTTCATGACGCTCTCACCTGGCGACGTCATCCTGACCGGCACACCGGAGGGGGTGGTTGACGTCAAGACAGGCGACGAAGTGGTCTGCGAGATCGAAGGCATTGGCCGGCTGGTGAACACCATCGCGGGCGACGAAATTTTCGGGCGCTAGCCCGACCTGCAATCAATACTGGAATCAAGACATGCGAATCGACCACCTGATCGACGGCAAGGCCGTCGCCGGAAGCGACTACTTCGAAACCGCCAACCCCGCCACGCAGGAGGTGCTGGCCGAAGTCGCCTCGGGCGGCGAGGCCGAAGTGAACGCGGCCGTGGCCGCGGCCAAGGAAGCGTTTCCGAAGTGGGCCGGCCTGCCCGCGACCGAGCGCGCCAAGCTGGTCCGCAAGCTCGGTGACCTGATCGCAAAGCACGTGCCCGAGATCGCGCGGACCGAGACCAACGACTGCGGCCAGGTCATTGCGCAAACGGGCAAGCAGCTGATTCCGCGTGCGGCTGACAACTTCTATTACTTTGCCGAGATGTGCACGCGCGTGGACGGCCACACCTATCCCACGCCCACGCACCTGAACTACACGCTGTTCCACCCGGTGGGCGTGTGCGCGCTCATCAGCCCGTGGAACGTGCCGTTCATGACGGCCACCTGGAAGGTCGCGCCCTGCCTGGCCTTCGGCAACACCGCGGTGCTGAAGATGAGCGAGCTCTCGCCGCTCACGGCCGCGCGCCTGGGCGAGCTCGCACTCGAAGCGGGCATTCCGCCCGGCGTGCTGAACCTGGTGCACGGCTACGGCAAGGAAGCCGGCGAGCCGCTCGTGGCGCACCCCGATGTACGCGCGATCTCGTTCACCGGCTCCACCGCCACGGGCAACCGTATCGTGAAGAGCGCGGGCCTGAAAAAGTTCAGCATGGAACTCGGCGGCAAGAGCCCGTTCGTGATCTTCGACGACGCCGACCTCGACCGCGCACTCGACGCGGCCGTGTTCATGATCTTCAGCAACAACGGCGAACGCTGCACGGCCGGTTCGCGCATCCTGGTGCAGCAATCGATCTATGCAGACTTCGCTGCCAAGTTTGCCGAGCGTGCGAAGCGCATCGTGGTGGGCGACCCGCTCGACGAGAAGACCATCGTGGGCCCGATGATCTCGCAGGCGCACCTGGCCAAGGTGCGCAGCTACATCGAGCTGGGGCCGAAGGAAGGCGCAACGCTGCTGTGCGGTGGCCTCGAGGCGCCAGCGAACCTGCCCGACCGCGTGAAGAAGGGCAACTACGTGATGCCCACCGTGTTCGCCGATGTCGACAACCGCATGAAGATCGCGCAGGACGAGATCTTCGGGCCGGTCGCCTGCCTGATTCCTTTCAAAGACGAGGCCGACGCCATCCGGCTGGCCAACGACATCCAGTACGGCCTGAGCAGCTACGTGTGGACCGAGAACATCGGCAAGGCCCACCGCGTGGCCGCCGCGGTGGAGGCCGGCATGTGCTTCGTCAACAGCCAGAACGTCAGAGACCTTCGCCAGCCCTTCGGTGGCACAAAGGCCTCGGGTACGGGGCGCGAAGGCGGCACCTGGAGCTACGAGGTGTTCTGCGAGCCGAAGAACATTGCGGTGTCGATGGGTTCGCACCACATTCCGCACTGGGGAGCCTGACCATGGGCACGCTCGCACTCGCCGCCAAGATCACGCACGTGCCTTCGCTCTATTTGAGCGAGCTGGACGGGCCGCGCAAGGGCAGCCGGCAGTCCGCCATCGACGGCCTGAAGGACATCGGCCGGCGCTGCCGCGAACGGGGCGTAGACACCATCGTGGTGTTCGACACCCACTGGCTGGTCAATGCCAGCTATCACATCAATTGCGGCCCGCACTTCCAAGGTGTCTACACCAGCAACGAACTGCCGCACTTCATCAGCAACATGCCCTATGAGATTCCGGGAAACCCCGAGCTCGGAAGACAGCTGGCGAAAACGTGCAATGAGTGGGGCGTGGAGACACTGGCGCACGACGCCACCACGCTGGGTCCGGAGTACGGCACGCTGGTGCCGATGCGCTACATGAACGAGGACCGGCATTTCAAGGCCATCTGCGTATCAGCCCTATGCACCAGCCACTATTTGAACGACAGCGCCCGCCTGGGCTGGGCCATGCGCCGCGCGGTGGAGGACCACTACGACGGGACGGTGGCCTTCCTCGCCAGCGGCTCGCTGTCGCACCGCTTCGCGCAGAACGGCCTGGCCCCGCAGTTCGCCGACCGCGTCTGGAGTCCGCTGCTCGAGCGCTTGGACCACGACGTGGTGAAGATGTGGGAGAACGGCGAGTGGGCCGACTTCTGCACCATGCTGCCGGAGTATGCCGCCAAGGGCCACGGCGAGGGCTTCATGCACGACACGGCCATGCTGCTGGGCGCGCTGGGCTGGTCGGCCTATGACGGCAAGGCCGAAGTCGTCACGCCCTACTTCGGATCCTCCGCAACGGGGCAGATCAACGCCCTCTTTCCGGTGACACCACAAGACGGCCACGCCATTCCTAAGGCCCAGGCATCCAGTGCCGAAGGCTTCCAGGCCGTTTCTCGCCTCTGATCTCAACAAGGAACACCGACCTCCATGCTCAACGATAACTTGATCGACCAGCTCGCCGCAGAGCTTCATGCCAGCGAGAAGTCCCGTGTACAGGTCGAGCACTTCTCCAAGCGCTTTCCGGAAATGAATATCCAGGACGGCTACGCCATCTCGCGTGCCTGGATGAAACTCAAGCTCGCCGAGGGCCGCATCGTCAAAGGGCACAAGATCGGACTGACTTCCCGCGCAATGCAGCAGGCCAGCCAGATCACGGAGCCTGACTACGGCACGCTGCTCGATGACATGTTCTTTGAACCGGGCGATATTCCTTGCGACCGGTTCATCGCACCGCGCGTGGAGGTCGAACTGGCTTTCATCCTGAAGGACAGGCTCGAAGGCGAAGGCACGACGATCGAGGATGTGCTGGCTGCTACCGAGTATGTCCAGCCGGCGATCGAGATCATTGATTCTCGGATCGAGCAATTCGACCGGCATACCAAGGTCATGCGAAAGGTGTACGACACCATCAGTGACAACGCCGCGAATGCCGGGATCATTCTTGGCGGCGACAAGGTCCGGCCGAGCGAGGTCGATCTCCCGTGGTGCGGCGCTGTCCTGCGCCAGAACGGCGTTGTCGAGGAAACCGGTCTGGCCGCCGGCGTTCAAGGCCATCCCGCTGTGGGGATCGCTTGGCTCGCTCAGAAGCTGGCCCCTTGGGGTGAGGCCTTGCTGCCGGGTCAGGTGGTCCTCGCCGGATCGTTCACCCGGCCCATGGCCGCGAAGCACGGCGATGTCTTCGACGCCGACTACGGACCGCTCGGCCGGTTCGAGTTTAGATTCGTCTGAAGGAACTGCCCATGCAGATGCCTGAGAACACCTTCAAGCAAGCGATTAGAAACGGCCAGGTGCAGTTGGGCCTGTGGGTCGGCTTTGCCGACGCCTATGTGGCGGAGGCTCTTGCCACTGCCGATTACGACTGGCTGCTGATTGATGGAGAGCATGCGCCCAACGACCTGCGGGGTGTCCTGGCCCAGTTGCAGGCCATCGCACCATACAAGTCTCATCCCGTTGTCCGGCCTCCGGAAGGAAGGGTGACAGACGTCAAGCAACTGCTCGATCTGGGCGCGCAGACCTTGCTGATACCAATGGTGGAGACGCCTGAGCAGGCAGCGCAGCTCGTGTCGGCGTTGCGATACCCCCCTCACGGCGTTCGCGGGGTGGGAAGCGCCCTTGCCCGCTCCTCCCGCTGGAATCAGATCGACGGCTACCTCGCCAAGGCCCAGGATGACATCTGCCTTCTGGTGCAGGTGGAGAGCTCCACTGCGTTGAGCCGAGTCCCCGAGATCGCTGCAGTCGAGGGCGTGGACGGCGTGTTCTTCGGCCCCGCCGACCTTTCGGCCTCAATGGACCTGCTCGGCCAGCCCGGTCATCCCAAGGTCCAGGAAGCCATTGTCCAGGGCATCCGTTCCGTCGTCGCCGCTGGCAAGGCAGCAGGCGTCCTGTCCGCAGACCAGACGCTCGCCAAGAAGTACTTGGGAGCGGGCGCCACCTTCGTCGCGATCGGCGTTGACACCACGCTTCTGGTGCGCGCTGCCAAGGATCTGCTTGGCCATTTCAGGGACACAACTGCCGCTCCTGTCGAACCTTCGGGGGCTTACTGATGCTGAAACTCAAGGACTCCTGCCTGCTGCGCTCGCAGATCTTCGTCGACGGCCGCTGGCTCGACGACAAGAGCGCCCCTGCCATCGAGGTTCGCAATCCCTCCGGCGGCGAGCTCGTTGGTACCGTCCCGCGCGCCGGACGCGACGCAACGCGCCTCGCCATCCAGGCCGCCGATACCGCCTTCAAAAGCTGGAGCCGCACCACTGCCGAGCACCGGGCGCGCATCCTGCGCCGCTGGTACGAGCTGATGCTGGAACACCAGGACGACCTCGCCGCGATCATGACCGCGGAGCAAGGCAAACCGCTGGCGGAGGCTAAGGGCGAGATCGGCTATGCCGCCTCGTACATCGAGTGGTTTGCCGAGGAAGCCAAGCGGACCTACGGCGACGTCGTGCCATCTCCCTGGGCCGACAAGCAGATACTGGTCAAGCGCGAGCCCGTGGGTGTCTGCGCCGCCATCACGCCCTGGAACTTCCCGGCCGCCATGATCACCCGCAAGGTGGCGCCCGCCCTGGCGGCCGGCTGCACGATCGTCGTCAAGCCGGCCGAACAGACGCCTCTGTCCGCCTTGGCGCTGGCGGCACTCGCGGAGCGTGCCGGGGTCCCTCCCGGTGTCCTGAACGTGATCACGGGCAACGCACGGGAGATCGGAGCCGAACTGACCAACAACCCGGTCGTTCGCAAGCTCAGCTTCACAGGCTCCACCGAGATCGGACGCCTGCTCGCGGGCCAGTGCGCCCCGACGCTCAAGCGGCTGTCTCTCGAGCTCGGAGGCAACGCGCCATTCATCGTCTTTGACGATGCGGATGTCGATGCAGCGGTCGAAGGCGCCATTGCCTCCAAGTACCGCAACAGCGGCCAGACCTGCGTGTGCGCCAACAGGTTCCTGGTCCAGGAAGGGATCCATGACGCCTTCGTCGCCAAGCTATCGGCTGCCGTGAAAGCTCTCAAGGTAGGGGATGGCCGAGATGCCGACGTTCAGCAGGGCCCGCTGATCGACGACGCAGCGCTGGACAAGGTGCTCACGCTGCTCGACGAAGCCGTCGGCAAGGGCGCGCAGATTGCCACCGGTGGCGCCCGCCACCGACTGGGCGGCACCTTCTTCGAGCCCACGGTGGTGACCAACGTCACACCGGAGATGCGCATCGCGAACGAGGAGATCTTCGGGCCCGTGGCACCGATCATCCGCTTCCGTTCCGAAGAAGGGGCCGTCGCGATTGCCAACTCGTCGGAGTTCGGTCTCGCCTCCTACTTTTACTCGCGCGACATCGCGCGGGTCTGGCGGGTTGCCGACGCGATCCAGGCCGGTATGGTGGGCATCAACACCGGCATCATCAGCACGGCCGTGGCCCCTTTCGGGGGCGTCAAGCAATCGGGCATGGGCCGCGAAGGATCCCGATTGGGCATCGAAGAGTACATGCAAACCAAGTACATGTGCCTCGGTGGGCTCTGACAAACGAGAGGAATTTGCACGATGGAAACCGAAGCACAACTGCGCCGCGATCTCGCGAACTGCTACCGCCTGTTCGATTGGCTGGGCTGGACCGAACTCATCTTCAACCACATCACGGTTCGAGTTCCGACGCCAGCGGGCGAGAAGGCGCAGTACCTGATCAATCCCTTCGGGCTCCACTACTCCGAAGTGACGCCGGAGAACCTCGTTCGCATCGACATCGACGGCAACGTGCGCGACGGCAGTGGCGGGCGCGTCAACAAGGCCGGCTTCATCATCCACAGCGCCATTCACGCCGCCCGCGAGGACGCTCATTGCATCATGCATGTGCACACCACTGCTGGCTGTGCGATTTCCTGCAAGGAGGAAGGCCTGCGGCATGACAACTTCTACACCGCGATGCTCTATGAAGACGTGGCCTACCACGAGTACGAAGGCGTCACCACCAACGAAGACGAACAGCCGCGACTGGTCGCCTCGCTCGGGAAGCGAAACCACCTGATCCTTCGCAATCACGGCGTGCTCGTTGTCGGACCGGGCATTCCCTCGGCATTCAACAGGCTGTGGACGCTGCAGCGCGGCTGTGAAATCCAATTGGCTTCGGATGCCGGTAATGGCCCGAATCGACAGATCCCCGCGGAAATCCTCAGGACCGTGCCGGAAACCCGGGTCGCGGGCAGCGCGGAAGTGCACCGCCTCATCTTCGAGACGATGCTCCGGCGCGCCGGCATCGCCTCTGGTGCATGACACGTTACCGAGCGGCAGGTATTCGAATGGCGCCAGCTTCATGCGAGCCCGGAACTGTCGTGGCAGGAAACGGAAATCTCGCGCTACATCGAGCAGATCCTGTCGACGATCCCAGGCTATGAGATTCAAACCCGGTATCGCGGGCACGGCATCAAAGCCGTGCTGCGCGGCGGCAAGGCGGGCCCGGTGGAGGCGCCCGCGAGCGGAACTCGTGGCGCCTCACATTCGCCAGATCAATATAGCCCATTGATCAAACCGCGTTGAACGATGGCGTGCGAAGGGAGATCATCACCGACCTCAACAAGAGACGCCGCCCCACGGCGGTATAGGAGACACAAAGCATGGACAACATCCCATCGGCAATCTTTCCTCAGAAAGAACCCGATACACACGACGCACCGCTGAGGCGCTTCGCCGATCCCGCCTACGTGCCGCTGTGCGCGAACCTCGCCGAGGTACGCGAGAACATCGACGCACTCGACCAGAAGATAGTCGCGCTGCTGGCCGAGCGCGGCCGCTACGTGAAGGATGCGGCGCGCTTCAAGCGCGACGCTTTCCAGGTCTCGGCGCCCAGGCGTCAGCAGGAAGTACTCGACAAGGTGAAGGCGCTGGCCGAGAAGGAGGGCGCGTATCCTGAAGTCGTGGAAGCGTGCTTCCGCGCCATGATTGCGGGGTTCATCGCGAGAGAGCAGAAAGACCATTTGGGTATGGTCGATGTGGAGGCGCAGCCGTGACCAAGCTCCATTCACCCGGCCTCATCCTTTCCACAGCCGCGGTGGCGGTCATGGCCGTTGCCGGCGCCGTAACCGCCCACGCGCAGGAATGGCCGCAACGCCCGATACGGGTCGTCGTGCCATTCGCGGCGGGCTCGTCGCCCGATATCCTGGCGCGCATCGTCAACGACAGGCTCTCGACCCGTATCGGCCAGCCGCTGATCGTCGACAACAAGCCCGGTGCGGGTGGTAACACCGGCACCGACCAAGCCTCGAAGGCAAGGCCCGACGGCTACACCTTCTTGCTGTCGGTCAATGCGCCGTTGGTCTACAACACCGTCCTCTACAAGAACCTGCCCTACGACCCGTTCAACGAACTCGTGCCGGTGTCGCTCGCGGCCACCACACCGAACGTGTGTGTCGTGTCGAATTCGATGAATGTCGATTCGGTCAAGGGCTGGCTCGCGGCAATGAAGCAGAACCCCGGCAAGTTCAACTTCGCATCAACTGGCAACGGATCCATCTCTCATCTGGGAGTGGAGCTCGTCAAGCTCAGGACCAACTCGTTCGCGGTGCACATCCCGTATGCATCCTCGGGACAGGCAGTCACGGCACTCATCCAAGGCGACGTCCAGTACGCCTGCCTGCCGCCCGTTGCGGTGATGCCTCAGGCCAAGGCGGGGCGTTTCAAGGCGCTGGCTGTCACCTCGGCCGAGCGCTCGTCCCTTCTGCCCGAACTGCCAACGCTGCGCGAATCAGGCCTGCCGGACATCCAGGCCGTGCCGTGGTACGCCTACATGGCGCCCAAAGGTACGTCGCCCGAGATTGTGCAGCGCATGAGTCGCGAGATCGCGGCGGTGCTGAAGGAACCCGAAACGCTCAAGCGCCTGCAGACCGCGTACTTCGATCCAGTGGGCAGCACACCCGAGGCGCTCGGTAAATTCATGGGCGAAGAACTGCGCCGCTGGAAACCGGTGATCGAACGCGCCGGCCTGAAGCCCGACAATTGAAGGTACGAGAGTTGAGCAAATTTTGAGAAGCTCGGAGCGGGCAATTGTTGGCACATGATGGACGGGTGTTGTTGCCGGCTCAAGCTTCGGCACCGACGTGTTGAGGTGTTGAGTTTCGCTTCTGACTTCCTGATCAAGGCCTGCTCCAACATCCGCCGCGTTTTCTCGTGCCAGGCTTTTTCGTCGTCGAGCCTGCCCTTGAGCGCCTCGACGCTCGCCGCGATCGCTCTAGGTGCGTCACTCACGGCAACGCCGCACCCTTCAACGAACTGAATCGGAAGTGACATGACAGGAAACGCAGCAGACAGCGCGCAGTCGCAGGTATTGATCTCCGGCAGGGGGGGCTCGCCAGCACGGCGTCCCATGCGTAGCAATCCGGAGCGAGTGTGTTCCTGACCCTGGACGATTATGAAAAGGCCGCCCGCAAGCGCCTGCCACGCGCGCTCTACGGCTTCGCAGCCAATGGCTCGGAACGCGGCGCCTCGGTGTTGGCCAATGCACGCTCCTTCGAGCGCTGGTCCTTCCTGCCGCAAACCCTGGTGGATGTATCCGCCGTCATTCAGGAACGAACGCTGTTCGGCACGACATACGCCTCACCGTTCGGCATCGCACCGATGGGCGGCTGCGCACTGTTCGCGTATCGCGCGGACCTCGCGCTCGCTGCAGCCGCACATGGCGAGCGCATTCCCCACATCCTCAGCTCCGCCTCGAGCGCACCGCTGGAGCAAGCGATGGAAGCCGCTCCGGGGAGTTGGTACCAAGGCTACGTGCCCGGCAACGAGGACCGGATCGTCAAACTGCTCGCTCGGCTGCGCAGCGCCGGCGTGCGCGTGCTCGTGCTGACCGTGGACGTGCCGGTTGCCTCCAACCGGGACGGCGATCGACGGCTGGGCTTCACCGTGCCGCTGCGCCCCAGCGTCATGCTCGCGGCAGACGGCCTGCTTCACCCGCGCTGGCTCTGGAGCACGTTCGCGCGGACGCTGCTCTCCGACCATCGAGCCCGATGGGATCCGGCTGGCTGGACCGCCCGGTCCTCGCGTCATAGCTCCTGAATTAGTTGTAGAAGAGACCGCTCTCCTCATCCGCGTACTGGCCCGGATAGCGCAGGTTGAACTTCCCTTCCGAGATGCTGGTGGTGCCTGGGTTCGGTGTTGTCTCCAGGTTGGCGAATCGGTTCTTCGCTGTCGTCGGCTTGTCTCCCCCGAACGCGCTATAGCCCCACTGCCAGACCGTTTGACCATTCTGGTTGGTCGGGCCAGCGGCGTCCTTACTGCAGCTCCGATACCGTCCACGGCTCTACATTCGTATCAACCACCACCTTGATGAACTTGCGCCCGTCACCGGTCTTGGCCCAGTAGGTGAAATACGACCTTGAACCTGCCATTCGAAAGCCGGAGAGCATCGCTGTGTCAATCGTCTTGTACTTGGTTTGCATGGCAGGGGTGGCAATCAGGTACTCCCGCGCGAGTTCCGCCTCACGCGAAGTCGCCGCTGCGTACCCAGGTGAATGCAAAGCCGCCTACGCCCAATAGGACCATTGCGAGGATTGGCCATTTCATCCGTCTTTTCATCTGCGTCCGCTCGATTGATAGATAGAACCTTGAATGCCGATAGAGTCCCCGATCGAAGCTCCTGTGCGTCCGCCCGGCTCGTAGCCAATGCTGCCCTTCAGGCTCGGATCGTTGTACTGCGACCCTCTGCCAAAATCATACCCACGGCTGCCATCGGCCTGCCCGCTGATGCCTGCTCCTGCGATGCCCAAGGAGCCGTTGCACGCGGGACAACTACGCCCTTCCACGGTTGAAGCACACGGGCTAAATAGCTAAAATGGCTAATCATATCGAGGACTCCCAGAGAATTCCCCATGCAGATCAGTGCCACGGAAGCCAAGAATCGATTCGGCTACTACCTCGGCCAAGCCGAACGCGAGCCTGTTCACATCATGAAGAATGATCGCGTGGCAGGTGTGATCGTCTCGGCAGCGCGTTTTGCCGAACTGGAAGCACTGGAGCAGAGAAAATCGATGGCTCAGCGCAAGAGGGAGTTCAACGAGACGTACAAAGAATGGATCGCCGAGCAAAACGATCTGGTCGAGCGGGTCGGGGTTTTTGGCGAAGAGTTCAGGCCCTGGTGAAAGCGGCGCTCGGAAGTGGCCCAATTCGACGTCTACCCTAATCCCTCAAAGCTGCAACGTCAGGACATTCCTTGGATGGTCGACATCCAAAGCGATCTTCTCTCGGCATTGCCCACACGTTTGATGGTTCCGCTTGCGTCCCGCAAGCATAGGCCGGCCGCCTTGCCTCGTGCGCTATGTCCGTCAGTGCAGTGGGAAGGCCACGCCTTGGTCGCGATGCCGCATATGGCCGCGGCGTTTCGTGCCAAAGATCTCGGCATCGCGCGAGGCAACCTGCGGTCGCAGGCAAGTGAACTCGTCGCAGCCTTGGACGCCGTGATCAGCGGCGTGTGAGGTCGACGGGGGCTCGGCACTGGCTGCCCGAACTCCTTCATCCGCAAGCAGCCCTTGCATGCCGCCGACCGGTTCAGGGGCGATGCATCGGCCCGATGGTTCAAGAGCTTGGGTGAAAAGGATCTGGGGCTAAGGCACCCGACGCAACCCCGGGTAAGGATGATCGCGGTGCCTTTCCACCAGCGCATGACCAGCCTGCCATCGTCGAAGGCACGCACGGGTGTCACTCGCGGCGCAGGAATGTCGAGCGCCCATGGCAATGCACGAAGATTTCTTCATCTGGTTTCGTCAATCTCTTCCGCTCGGCCGCCCCGTCTTGCTCATGATCAAGCGCGCAAATTTCCCGAACTCGCAGCCCCCGCGCGCACTTCCGCGTTCATGCCATTCCTGGTCCATGTGGCCAAATCCCGATCCATGCGCAACTGGGCTCGACCTCGGACGCATTCCCCAAACGATGCACTTGCCGGAATCCGAAATGAAACTGCCGACAGAAGTCGAAGGACGCCAGCAGCTGGCCGACGAAATCCACGCGCGCCCCTTCGAGCCGCTTTCCACGCCGGGTGCCGCGTTGGCCATTGCCACGCTGCGCGAAGGACCGGACGACGACGCGCTTTGCATCGCGCATCTGGCGCGGCTCGGCGGCGAGGCCTCCGGAGCGGGTGCGGCCACGCAGTGCCAGGTACGCTGCGGCGCGTTGCGCGTGCGCTGGGAGCGCCACACGGAGTTCCACACCTTCACCGTGTTCACCGACCTTGCCGAACTCGCCATGGACCACGCCTTCGACACCGGCTGGCTCGACGCCCTGCCGCACGATTGGCTGGCCTCGTTGCCCGGCCGCATGATTTCCGCAACGCAGCTGGCCGTGCTCCCCTGCCCCGGCGATCCGCCCCATGCGCGCGTGGTGGCGCCGCTTTTCGGCAGCGATCTGCTGGTGGGCAACCGGGTGGCCGAAGGCGCGGCCACCGTGGTGTCGGACCTTCGCACCAAGGCCGGCGTGACGCGCTTCCTGGTGTTCGACCACGCCATGAACCGGCGGCGCGCGGGCCGCACGGTCCAGCGCCTGATCGAGGTCGACACCTACCGGATGATGGCCCTGCGGAGCCTGCCGCTGGCCTCGCGCCGCATGGGCCAGCTCGCGGCGGAAGAAACCCAGCTCGCGTCGCTGATGGCCCGCTTCCACGATGCGACGGACAGCGACGAAGTGCTGCTGCACGAACTCGTCACGCTCGCGGCCCAGGTCGAGCATGCGATGGCCGAGAACAGCGCGCGCTTTGCCGCCACCCGCGCCTACAGCGGCATCGTGAACCAGCGGCTGCTCGATCTGCGCGAGATTCTGGTGCCCGGCCTGCAGCCGCTGTCGGAATTCCTGGAGCGCCGGTTTCGTCCGGCGATGGACAGCTGCGCAGCCACGGCGGCGCGGCAGGCCCAGCTGTCCGAGCGGATCGCCCGGGCCGCGCAGCTGCTGCAGACGCGCTCCGAAGTCGAACGCGAACGCCAGAACCAGGCGCTGCTCAGCTCCCTCGACCGGCGCCAGGGCCTGCAATTGCGCCTGCAGGAGACCGTCGAGGGCCTGTCGGTGATCGCCATGACCTACTACGGCGTCGGCCTCAGCAATTACCTGCTCAAGCCCTTGGCCAAGGCCATGGGCTGGCACGAAACCGCGGTGACGCTGGTGGCCGTGCCGGTGATCGCACTGCTCGTCCTGCTCAACGTGCGCCGGTTGCGCCGGCATCTGCACCGGTCGACGGACAGCCAGGTGTGAAGCTCCAATAGGTTGTATCCGGTGTTCATCCGGATTGGGTTTGAGAGACTGGACGTCGCCAACGCCCAATCCACTCGGGACGCCCAACGCATGAACACCCATAAGCATGCCCGACTTACCTTTGCCCGCCGAATCGAGATGGTCAAACAGACGACTCTGGAAGGCCTGGATGCCGTGCGAGCCGCAGCCGTGCACGGCGTCACCGCGCCCGCGGCCAGGAAGTGGCTCGGTCGCTACCTGGCAGGCGGAGAAGCCGCCTTGGCCGATGTGTCCTCCGGACCCATGCGCTCGCCCAGGGCATCGATGCAGGCAAGGCCTTGCTCATCGTCGACCTTCTTGGATTTCTTCTTCATTGCACCTTGGGCTTGATCAGTTCGTCTCTGCGCTCTCCATCATGGCAGCTCCAGCGGTGTTTGCGTTTGACATGTACTGCGACTCACGATGTCGCCCCAAGCTCACTCGTAGTCGGCGCGCTTGGCCCTGGAGATCTGTTTGGTATGCACCCGCTGGCGATCGCAGATGCCCAGAACCACTTCCTTGAAGCGCTGCGCGACAGCGGCCGGGACGTCTTGCTGGAGGCTGTCTGCCACCAGCGCGTCCATCACGGCAAGCACCTTGCCAGCGAGTGTGTCGAGTTCGTTAGCCACCAGACGGAACGGCAATTTGCACTGGTATGCGAAGTGGCCCCACTCGTAGGGGCTCAACTCGTGCTCCGAGAATGCGTCGCCGTACGCCATCGCGTACGCGCCTCCGAAGCCGACATCGAGAGCTTCCATGCAGACAAGGTCGTACGCCGGTGCGAGCCGGAGACCGCGCTCATCGCAGAAGAACGACACGTTCTTGCCATGGGCATCCGTATTGCCGATCAGCACCTGGAAGATCGCCCAGCGCAGCAAGCCGAGCCGGTCTACCGCCGGCAGCGGGCTCTGGTCGACCAGCGAAAAGAGTTTTGGAAAGCTCACACCCTCGCGGAGGTGGGCGACTTCCGCGCCATCGCCGTAGGCGCGCTCGTACTTCATAGCCACCGACAGGCCCAGGGCCTGGCAGCCGTCGACGATATGCAGGCGCCGGACACCATCCGGTGCCTCGACACGGTCGAACCGGCGCACCAACAGCACCGGTTCCGGCACATGTACCAGCCGCGTCGGCGCCACTTCGAGTCCGACGCGTCGCGCAAGCTGCATGCACATGTGCTCATTCGCCGGCAGACTGGCCAGCTGTGGCCGCACCGGCACCGGTTTCACGATTTCGGTAGAGGCCAGCCGGCCGCCCTCGACCAAGTACCACCGGCCTTCCCGCTCGTAGACCGCGATCTTGTCCTGGTACCCCGCGATGGACAGGCGCACCTTGCCATCCCAGACAGAAAAAGGGAGGTTCCCACGCTCGCGAATTCGTTCGGAGAGCTGCGCGGGCGTGATCTCGCGGAGCTGATCGGCGCCAGCGGCGGCAGGCGCGGCCGCCGTGTCATCCGTGAGCGTGACGCGCAATGCGCCCGCGGTTTCTTTGCCGAGGGCGATCAGCAGGCCCACCAGATTCGAACGCGTGGTGCCCGCCGACTGCGCGGCGTGGTCTAGTGCCTCGCCTTCGGGCAACAGGTTTTCGAAAAATTGCCGGACCTGCGCACTGTGCTGTTCGGCGGTTTCGCCGGCCGGCCGTTGCAGTGGAAGCTGTGGGCTCAATGGAAAGCGACCTGCGGCATTCCTCCAGCCGGCCGCGTAGTCGAAGCTGAACTGGTTGGCCTTCGGGTCGTGTCCCAGGACGCCGACAAGGTCGTGACCTACCCAGACATCCAAGGTCACCATCTTCGGCTCACCTGCCGGGCGACACGCCGTCCTGCATGCCCTCAACGCCCGGCTGCAAGCTGGCTAGGGCGCGGCGTACGCCCTCGCGTTGCCCACCGGGGACGGCCAGGATGGACACGCCGAACTCCCGGGCAGCGCGTAGGGCGGTGTCCAGGCTGACGCTGCTCTTGGCAGTCTCAAGGTTGGTAAGGGTCTGCCGCGCGACCCCAAGCAGCAGCGCGGCGTCGGCCAGTGTCATATTGGCGGCGCAACGTGCCGCACGGATCGATGCGCCGAACGCTTTGCTGTCCGACACGACCAGGTCCGGGGGCGGAGAGATGAACTTGACGCGTTTCATAAAAGACTAGATTTCTAGATTTTATGACAGCAGACCGGCAACGGATGGATAAATGTCTAGAAAACTAGTCCCAATAGCTCAAAAGGATCGTCTGGACCCGTCATGCCTAGAATTCTAGTCAAATTGGCAACTTTAGCGCGCGAGCCGCAAGCCTACTTCAACCACCAGACTGCCCTGGAACTCCACCAGTTGGTCGCCGGCGCCTGGAATCCCATTTACCTCAACGAGGAGCAATTGGCCGGCTGAGAGACGAGCCCGTGGGGCTTCTGGCGCAGGCCCGCATTGACGCAGCCTTCAAGCGCCCGCCACGCATGTCCAACATGCGTGGCGACGTTTCAGGACAAACAGGTCCGACTGCTCAATGCGGGATGCAGACCGGAATGCTCGGTGTCGTCACCGCGCCATTTCCCATATGCGGAGCCAGTGCATCCACTGCACGTCACAGATGCGATCCACCAACGGCATGATTTGCGGGAGGTTTTCCCAACGCCCGTTCGCGAAGCGCGCCGCATCGTCGGCACGTTCGATCCTGACGAACATCAGACACTTGATCAGATCGGGCGTGGCACGATGGTCGCTGACCTAGATCATCTGAAAACGCTTCCAGCTGCCAAGACCGGTGCACATGGACGCCCCTGGGTATTTGGATTTTTTCTCAGGTTTCCGATTTATCCATCAGCGTGTTCGACGGCAGCGTTTCGTCCAGCAGCTTGCGCGCCGTCTCCACGCCCGCCACCGGCAGCAGCTTCGGGTCGAGCAGGCCCACCTGCACCAGCACGCTGGCCTGGTCCCAGTAGATG
>NZ_JACVBS010000028.1:0-58517 GCF_014852545.1 Variovorax sp. VRV01 | reverse complement strand
AGGTGCCCCGGCTCGCGCACCCGCGCGGCGAAGCGTTCGCGCGCCGCCACCGGCAGCGGCCCGCCGGCCGCCGCGACGGCCTCGAAGGGATAGGACAGCGGCCCGTTCCAGAAGGCATCGAAGCTCGCCGACAACGCGCGCACCGCCGGCCCGGCCAGCAGCGCGTCCATGTCGATGAAGTTCGCCGGCTTGCTGCGCCCGAAGTACTCGTCGGCGATGTTGCGCCCGCCGGTGATCGCGAAGCTGTTGTCGGCGATGAAGAGCTTGTTGTGCATGCGCCGGTTCACGCGGCCGATCTCGTGCAGCGACAGCAGCACGCGCGTGCGCAGGCCGCCGCTGCGCACCGGCAGCGGGTTGAAGACGCGCACCTCCACGTTGGCGTGCGCGGCCAGCCCGGCGAGCATCTGGTCGTCTCCGCCCGTGTACAGGTCGTCGACCAGCAGGCGCACGCGCACGCCGCGCTGCGCGGCGTCGCGCAGCGCGCGCAGGAATTGCCGCCCCGAGGTGTCGTCCGCCACCACGTAGTACTGCGCATCGACGGTGTGCCGTGCGGCCTGCGCGAGCGCGATGCGCGCCTCGAAGGCCTGGTCGCCGCCCGGCAGCAGGCGCACGCCGGAGAGCTCGGCCGCCTCGGGCGCCGCTTCGTCCCAAGCGGGCAGCGACGCGGCGGCAATGCGCGCGAGCGCACTGTCCCCCAGGTCGGTGCGCGCGTGCGACGCGACCCGGTGCACCTCGCCGGGCAGGGCGGCGCAGCCCGCCAGCAGCGAGACCGCGATCATGGCCGCGGCGCACAGCGCGCGGGCGAGGCCCTCGTGGTACAGCGCGAGGATGCAGAACCGGCACGCAAGGGGTTCCCATGCGGCACGCAGCGCGGCAAGAGGCTTGGGGGTGTTCATGGCGGCCCTCGGTGCATCGGATGCGAAGTGGCGATCGATGCAGCCAGTCTTCCGCGCGGTGCCCGCCGCAACAATTGAGCGCTGCGCCTAGTCCCCGGCGCGGCCATCCGACTAGGCCTTTGGTGTAGGTGCGGGCACTCGCTTATTGGGGGGCTTTGCGCTAACCTGCATTCAGGACGGGGAGGGCCACCGTGGACGAGAGGCCCGTATGAAGGTTCTGCTGGTCGATGACCATGAGATCGTCTGGAACGGCACCCGCCTCCTGCTGGAGCGCATGGCCGCCGAGATCGAACCCGGCCGTCCCTTCCACTTCGAAGCCGTGCGGGACGCCGAACAGGCCTGCCAGCTGGACCCCGCCGGCGTCGACCTGCTGCTGCTCGACTACCACCTGCCCCAGCTCTCCGGGGTGGCCGCGCTCAAGGCCGTGAAGGCGCACTTCGAGGCCACGCCCGTGTGCATGCAGTCGGCGGAAAGCTCGCCGCAGCGCGTGCGCGAGATCATCGAGGCCGGCGCCGCCGGCTTCATTCCCAAGTCGTACCGGCTCGAGGACATGGAGGCGGCCCTGCGCGTGGTGCTGCGCCACCGCATCTACCTGCCGGCCGAGTTCGTGCTGGCCGACGACGTGACCCGCGCGCGCGAGCCCGACGAGCTGCCGCGCGAGGACCTTGCCGGCTTCCTGCGCGTCGAGCTGTCGCCGCGCCAGCGCCAGGTGCTGGCGCTCGCGATGCGCGGCATGCCGGTCAAGCTGATCGCGCGCCAGCTGCTGATTGCCGAGGGCACCGTGAAGGTGCACCTGTCGATGGTCTACCGGGCGCTTGGCGCGCGCAACCGCACCGATGCCCTGTGCCGCGTCTTCGACGCGCAGGCGGCGTGGGCGCTCGAGGCGACCTGAGCATGCCGGCCGCGCGTGACGAGCTGGACGAGCGGCGCCTGCAGGTGGTCGCCGAGCAGGCCGTGGGCTTGCGCTGGCAGATCCTGCTCACCGCCGTCGTCGTCGCGGCCATCGTCTGGCGCGACGTTCCGGCGCCCTGGGTGCTCGGCTGGTTCGCGGCGGTGATCGCCAGCCGCGAGTGGCGCGCCGCCGCGCTTGCGCGCATGGCCGCCGACCGCGCCCGCCCGATCGCTGCGCGGCTGCGCGCCACCGTGGGCTGGAACGTGCTGATCGGCGCCTGCAACGGCTCCGCGGCGCTGTTCATGGCCCGGCTCGACCCGACGCTGGATGCGGTCCTCACGATGATCCTGGTGTCCTGGGGCGCGGGCGCCGTGTCCACCAGCGCGACCGTGATGCCCGCCTTCCTGGCCTACGCCGGCCTGCTCTTCGTGCCCACGGCGGCCATGTGGCTCGCGGCCGGCGGCTGGCTCGGCTGGGGCGTGGGTGCGCTGGTGCTGATGTTCTTCGGCGTGCAGGCGCGCTTTGCGCGGCGCAACCTGCAGACCTTCGAGGAGTCGTTCGGCATCCGCGCCGAGAACCAGGCCCTGGCCACCTCGCTGGAGTTCGAGCGCGCGCAGCTGGCCATTGCGCGCGACCAGGCGGTGCGCGCCAACAACGACAAGAGCCGCTTCCTGGCCGGCGCCAGCCACGACCTGCGCCAGCCGCTGCAGGCGATGGCGCTCAACGTGGGGGCGCTGCGGCACGTGCCGATGGCGCCCGACGCACGCGCCATCGTCGAGGTGGTCGACAGCAGCCTGGAGCAGCTGCGCGCCATGCTCGACGCCCTGCTCGACGTCTCGAAGCTCGACGCCGGCGTGGTGGTGGCGCAGCCGCAGCGCGTGCGGATCGACCGGCTGCTGACCGCCGTGATGGCCAGCTTCGGCGCCGCGGCGGCGGCGCGCCGGGTGGCCCTGCACACCGCCTGCCCGCCCGGCCTGGAGGTGCACACCGACCCCGACCTGCTGCGCCGCATGCTGGCCAACCTGGTGGACAACGCGATCAAGTTCTCGCCCGCGGGCGGGCAGGTCGAGGTGCGGGTCGGCGCGCGCGAGGCACCGGACGCATCGAAGGACGAGGTCGAGCTGACGGTGCGGGACAGCGGTCCCGGCATCGCCCCCGAGAACCACCGGCTCGTGTTCGAGGACCTGGTCCGGCTCCCGGCGCCGGGCCCCGGCGCCGCGGGGCATGGCCTGGGCCTGGGCATCGTGCGGCGGATGGCCGACCTGCTGGGCGTGCCGGTCGAGCTCGATTCCAGCCTCGGCGCGGGCGCCTGCTTCCGCCTGCGGCTGCCGCGCGCCGCACCCGCGGGCGGCGACGGCCCCGGGGGCGACGGCGCCGGCACGCCGTGGAGCCTGGCGGGGCGCTGCGTGCTGGTGATCGAGGACGACCCGATGGTGCGCGGCGCCTACCTCAACGCGCTCGGCGCCATGGGCTGCCGCGTGCTGTCCGCCGCCACGCTCGACGAGGCGCTCGCGCAGATCGGCGAGCCCGATGCGGTGGTGGTCGACTGCCGGCTCGGCGGCGGCGTCTCGGGCTTCGATGCCGCCGAGCGCCTGCGCGCCCGGCGCCGCGCACAGCCGGCCGGGCCTGCGCTGCCGATCGTCATGGTCACGGCCGACACCGACCCGGCGGTGGTCGAGGCGGCGCGGCGGCAGGCGCTGCCGCTGCTGCGCAAGCCCGTCGACGAGCGCGGGCTCGGCCGCGCGCTGGCTGCGGCCATCGAAGGTTCCTGAACCCGCCATCCATCCCGCGAGGATCCGAACATGAACGACGGCCGCCACCCTTCCGACCCTGCCCCCGGCGACCGCCAGCTCTCGGAGGGCGCCGAGGTGCTGGTGCGCGAGATCCTCGCCGCGCCGCCCGATGCGCTGCACTGCGAGGTGCTGGTCATCGGCAGCGGCTACGGCGGCGCCGTGGCGGCGGCACGGCTGGCGGGCGCGCTGCCGCTGGACGCGGCACCCGGCATCGCGGCGGGCGCGACACCCGTCAAGGTCTACCTGCTGGAGCGCGGCAGCGAATACCTGCCGGGCGAGTTTCCGGCCAGCTTCGCCGAGCTGCCGGGGCACGTGCGCTTCAGCATGCAGGACGGCAGGCCCGCGCGCGGCAATGCCTCGGGGCTGTTCGACCTGCGCCTGGGCGGCGACGTGAACGCGCTGCTCGGCAACGGGCTGGGCGGCGGGTCGCTCATCAATGCGGCGGTGATGGAGCGTGCCACGCCCGATGCCTTCGGGGGCGGCGCCTGGCCCGCGGGGCTCGACCTGGCCGCGCTGGAAGAAGGCTATGGCAAGGCCGAGGCCATGCTGGCGCCGGAGCAGATTCCCGAAAGCGTCTCGAAGCTCGACTCCCTGCTCAAAGCCGGCGCGCGGCTGCATGCGGCATCGCGCGGCAAGGCCCATGTCGCGATCGCCTTCGCCGACGGCACGCGCACGCCGGCCCAGGTGGCGATGCACCGCTGCCTGCGCTGCGGCGACTGCGTGAGCGGCTGCAACCACCGCGCCAAGAAATCGCTGGACACCAACTACCTGGCGCTGGCCCATGCGCGCGGCGCGCGCCTGTTCACCGGCGGCACCGCGCACCGCATCGCGGCCCTGCCGGGCGGGGCCGGCTACACGGTCGAATTCTTCTTCACCGACCGGCGCAAGGCGCGCAGCGACAACGCCCGGCCCTACGTGGTGCGCGCGCGGCGGGTGGTGGTGGCCGCCGGCACGCTGGGCTCCGCCGAGCTGCTGCTGCGCTCCAGGGCCGCGGGCCTGCCCGTCTCGCAGGCGCTGGGCGCGGGCTTCTCGGCCAATGGCGACATGATCGCGGCCGCGGCCGGACAGCGCGACGAAGCGCTGTCCAGCGCGCCCGAAGGCGACGCGCCGGCGCAGCGCGGCATCGGGCCGACCATCACCGGGCTGCTGCGCACCTGCGCGGCGCCGGGCGAACGGCCGCTGGTGATCGAGGAGTTCGCCATTCCCGCGCCGCTGCGCCGCCTGCTGGCCGAGGTGGTGACCACCACCGACGCCCTGCAGGCGCTCGCGCAGACGGACCTCGACCTGCATGCACCGGACGAGGCGCGCGATCCGCTGGCCGTGGACGACGATATGCTGCGGCACACGCCGGTCTACGGAATGATGGGCGACGACGGCGCCGCCGGCACCCTCTGCCTGGTCGGCCAAGGTACGGGCGACGCGGTGCTGGCCGATGCGCAGGTGCGCGTCGCGTGGGCCAAGGCGGCGGCCCTGCCGGTGTTCGCGGCACAGATGCGTGCGCTGCATGCGGCCCACGACGGCGCGGGCGGGCTCGGCGGGCGCGTGCTGCCCAACCCGCTGTGGCATCCGCTCCCGCCGTTTAGCAGCCTCGAGTCCCTGCTGCCTCCGTCGGGCCCGGTGCTGACGGTGCATCCGCTCGGCGGCTGCCGCATGGCCGACGGGCGCGAGCGCGGCGTGGTCGACGGCTGGGGCCGCGTCCACCATGGCGCGGCTGCCGGGCTGCTGCCCGGCCTGGCGGTGCTCGACGGCTCGATCGTACCGGTGTCGCTGGGCATCAACCCCTCGCTCACCATCGCGGCACTGGCCGAGCGCGCGGTACCGATGCTGGCCGCGGACTGGGGCCTGGCGCTGGCCGGATCGCCGCCGCCTCCGGCCTCGGAGCGCCCGCTGCGGCGCGACCTGACACATCCCCGCGCGCCGGCGCCCACGCGCGTCTCGATGCGGGAACGGATGACGGGCCGCGTGCACATCGAGGGGCAGGCCTTCGCGCTGAGCGCCGAGGTGGAATTCGAGCCCGTCGACGTGCCGGCCCTGCGCGCGACGCCGCGCGCGCTGGCCCAGCCGGCGGTGGTCCTGCGCTTCGGCACGGGCAAGGATGCGCCGACGGCGCGTTGCACCGGCACCGCATCGATGCTGGTGCGCGAGAAGAGCGACAGCATCGAGCGCATCCAGCGCAGCCATCGGCTGGCGCGCAAGAAGCTGCTGGCGCTGGCCGAGGTGCTGCTGTCCGCGCGCACCGCCATGGCGGGCCCGGACGGCGACGGCGGCAACGGCCAGCGCGAGGAAAGCGGCGCCTTCGAAGGCGCCGCCATGGCCGACCTGATGGCGCTGTGCTCCCACCTGGGGCAGGTGCGCCTCATCGTGTACGACTGGACGGTGGAACGGGCCGAAGCCGGCGCGCCGCTGAAGCAGGGCGACCGGCTGCGGCTCACCAAGCGCGTCGCCTTCGTCGAGGGCGGCAACCCGTGGCGGCAACTCAGCGAGGGCGAACTGCAGCGCGTCGGCCCCGAGGGTTCGACGCCGCTGGGCCGCATGGTGCTGGACCCTTCCTACTTCGTCGAGCAGCTGCAGCCCCTGCTGCGCGTCGAGCACCAGCAGGACATGCCGAACCAGCTCGGCGACCTCGCCGAACTGGCGCTGTGGGTGCTGCGCATCGTGCTGCAGGTCCACCTGCTGCATTTCGTGCCGCCGCCCGACTCGCCGCAGCGCATCTGGGAGCGCCTGCCCGGCGAGGTGCACGGCGTGCGTCCCGAGCCAGTCGAGCTCGCCGCCGCCGCGGCCGGCCCGGGCCGTGCACCGCCGCGGCTGCTGTCGCGCTACCGTCCGCCGGTGCGCCGCGCGGGCGCGCGGCCCGTGATGCTGATCCACGGCTACGGTGCGAGCGGCTCCACCTTCGCGCACAAGAGCATTCCCGGCAACCTGGTGCACAGCCTGCTCGCGGCCGGGCGCGAGGTCTGGGTGCTCGACCTGCGCACCAGCATCGGCTTTGCGGACCGGCCGCGGCCCTGCTGGTCGTTCGACGAGGCGGCCGAGGCCGACATCCCCGACGCGCTGCGCACCGTGCAGGCGGCGCATGCCACGCCCGGCGACCCGGCGCCCGTGCAGGTCGACGTGGTGGCGCACTGCATCGGCGCCGCCATGTTCAGCGTGGCGGTGCTGCGGCTGCCCGAGCTGCATGCGTCGATCGGCGCGGTGGTGCTGTCGCAGGTGGGGCCGCTGCTGCGCGCCACCGCCTTCAACCGCTTCCGCGGCTATGTGGCGGGCTACCTGCAGCAGTACCTCGGCACCGACGAGTTCGACACGCGCCCCGCACTCACGCCCATGAAGCGCCTGCTCGTCGATGGCCTGCTGGCAACCTTTCCCTATCCCGACGACGATGGCGAGGCCGAGCGCCTGCGCCAGGCGCCGGGCTTCGCGGCCGTGCGGCACCGGGCCGACGCCATCTTCGGCCAGACCATGCGGCTGCACAACATCGGCAAGGACACGCTCGATGCGCTCGATTCGATCTACGGCTTCGTGAAAGTGCGCGGCCTCGCCCAGGTCGGCTGCTACGCCCGCGAAGAGGTGCTGACCGACGCCGGCGGGCAGGGCCATGCGGTCGGCTTCGAGCAGCTCGGCCAGCGCTTCGGTTTCCCGGTGCTCATGCTGCACGGGCAGCGCAACGCGGTGTTCGACTGGCGCGGCTCGTACGAGAGCTTCTGGCTGCTCAAGCGCGTGTTCGGCAAGGACGAAGGCCTGCCGCGCGAGCCGCCGCAGCTGCCGGACCCGTCGGACGCTTCGAAGCCTTCCGCGGGCGACCTGTTCCTCGGCGAAGGCACCCCGCACCAGCTGCTTGTGCTCGGCGCCTATGGCCACCAGGACACGCTGATCGGCGAGAAGGCCTGCATCGACGTGTTCCCGCACATCGTGCGCTTCCTCGAGGCCTTCGACACCAAGCCCGGCCCCGGCGAGTCGGTGCCGCCCGACTGGCGGGCCAGCCTGCCGTGGACCGGCCCATGGCTCGGCCATGCGAGCCGCTCGGCGGGCAACGCGGGCCGGCTGCATTGCCGGCTGGCGCTGCGCCCGCCGCCCGCGCACGTGTCGGCGCGCGCCGTGGTCTTCGTGCCGGCGCGGCGCCGCGACGGGCGCTGGTGCTTCGACTTCGAAGGCATGGTGGCCATGGAGACCACGCGCGAGAAGCTCCTGCAGGAGGCGGTGGAGATCGACCTGTTCGACGACCGGCTCGCCGAGTACCAGGGCTTCGCGGTGCTGACGGCGCACGACGACCTGCCCATGGCGCGCGGCCCGATCGAAGTGCTGGGCCGGCGGCTGGCGGCCGGGCTGTTCGCGCAGCCGCAGGACGAGCCCATCGGCCCGATCCGCGAGCAGGTGATGCGAACGCTGGAGGCGGCCGGCGACGCGCAGCGCGAGCGCGCCGTGGTGCGCCTCGACCCCGCATGGACCGGCGCCGTGCAGCGCGAGGGCGAGCCCGCGCAGGCCTCGCTGTGCTTCGCGCTCGCCAGTTGCCAGTACCTGCCGGGCCTGGTCGACCGGCTGCCCGCCCAGGCCTCGTACCGGCGTCTCGCGCAGCGGCTCGAGCAGCTCGCGCCGCCGCACAAGCCGCAGTTGCTGGTGCTGGCCGGCGACCAGGTGTATGTCGACCAGACCGCGGGCCTTTTCGTGCCGGCGGGCGGCGACGACGTCGGCCAGGCCTATGCGCTCACCTTCAGGCTGGAGGCGCTGCGCCAGGTGATGGCCTCGCTGCCGACCTATCCGCTGCTCGACGATCACGAGGTGATGGACGACTGGGAGCCGGAGCCCGGCCTCGATGGCACGCCGGCCGTGCGCGCCGCGCTCGACGGCTACGCCGCGCAGCAGCACAAGGTGGTGCGCGGCAGCGGTCCGCATCGCGACCCGCGTCCCTTCGACTACCGCGTGGCGCCGGCCGGCTTTCCGTTCTACATGCTCGACACGCGCAGCACGCGCCAGCGCCGCGCGCTGCGCCCGGACGCGCAGGCCGCGCCGCTGGAGCAGGCGTCGATCCGCGCCGAGGCCGGGCTGGGCGACCTGAGGAAGTGGCTGGAGGCCGCACCCGCCGCATTGCCCAAGTTCATCGTGTCGCCGGTGGCGCTGTTCCCGATGCCGCGCGCGGCCGTCTTCGGCGACCCGGCGCAACGCCTGGGGCTGGACGACTGGAGCGGATACCCGGCCTCGCAGCGCGCGCTGCTCGAACTGCTGCGCGACACCGCCGCGCGGCATGTGGTGGTGCTGTCGGGCGACCGCCACATGTCGAGCGTGTCCAGCCTCTGGCTGCAGGCGGCGGACGGGCCGGTGGAGGTGATCTCGGTCGTGTCCTCGGGGCTGTATGCGCCCTGGACCTTCGTCAATGCGCGGCCCGATGCGTTCTGGCTCGACGGCCGGGTCGAGCTCGGCCCCGAGCCCGGTGCCTTCGGTGCCACCATGGTCACCGCGGCCGTGGGCACCGGCAACGGCTTTGCCGTGGTACGGGTGGAGCGCGGCGAAGCCGGCCATTGGCGCATCGGCGTCACGCTCGACCTGGACGATGGACTCACGCAATGCCATCGCGAGCTCGACCCGGCCGGAGGTCGCGGCTGGACGGTGGTGTAGCGAGGGGGATCGGGCCGGCGAATCCGGCGCTGGACCAGGCACTCGGCGCCGCATCGGCGCCGTGAGCATTCCCCTCAACGCGCGGATTCGGGCGGTTCCGGACTTTCCGGCGTGCCTGCATGCCGCGCGCCGCTTCTGCGGCGGCGACCGAACAGCAGGGCCGCGAGCGGGATCGTGGTCAACACGCCGACGGCCACCAGCGTCCATCCGATGTACTTGCGTTGCTCCGGGCTGAGCTTGTCGGAAAGCAGCAGGCCCACTCCCGCTCCCAAGGCGCCGCGGGTCCCGGCCAGCAAGGCGAGCTCGGGCAAATGAACTTCAGTTGTGAACACGGCAGAACTCCTTTCGTGCGAGGGAGCCGTCTTTCAGTATGCGCTGGGGCTGCCGGTCTTGTCCACGCCAGCGCTGCGGTGCTTGTGAAGCGCTCGCGCCGTTCAGGCAAGCCCCCATCCCGCAATCAGGAGCGGGCGCGGCCGCCGGACATGTCGAAGACGGCACCGGTGTTGAAGCGGCTGGCCTCGGTGCACAGCCACGCGACCAGGTGGGCCACCTCGTCGCGCTGGCCAAGACGGCGCAGGGGGCTGTCCTGGATCATGCGATCGACGACGTCCGGGCCGAGGTCGCGGATCATGTCGGTATCGATGGGGCCGGGTGCCACGCAATTGACAAAGACGTTTTCGCTGGCGATCTCGCGGCCCAAGGCCTTGGTGAGGGCGATGATGCCGGCACTGGCCGCCGAGTAGGCGGTGATGCCCGGCAGTCCTTCCCTGCCAGCCAGCGAGCCGAGGTTGACGATGCGTCCCGAGCGCTGCTGCAGCATGCGGGGGAGCACGGCCTGCGTGACCCGCATCGTGCCAGCGAGGTTCACGTCGATGATGCGCTGCCAGTCGCCGGGGTCGTGGTCCTTGAAGCTCGTTGCGCGGCCGAGATAGCCCGCGCAGTTGACGAGGATGTCGATGCGCTGTGCGTCCCCGAGCTCGGCCAGGCCACGCCGGATGTCGTCGGATCGCGTGATGTCGACAAGAGCGGATCGCGCGCCGGGTACCTCTGCGCGATCCGCGTCCCAGATGCAGACGCCGCACCCGTTGGCGAGAAAGAGTTCTGCAATGGCTCTTCCAATGCTCTTGGCCCCGCCCGTCACAATGGCAAACTTGCCGGCGAGATCGTATGTGTTGCTCATCGGGAGCCTCCCGTACGGCGCCTGTTGCGTCGCGTGACAGGCCGGGCGATCCGAATGCCGGCCTTGCCCTTCTTTATAGCGGTGCGCCGAACGCCGGGCAAGCCGGTCCGGACGACGTGCCTCACCGCGAACTATCCGGTCCTCAAAGGTCCGGCGAGCTTGTAGGTGCTGAGGATGACGCCGGACGGCATCGCCTTCGTGCCGGCGAGTTCGAAGGACCGCGGCGGCGTTCCCTCCGCAAAGAAGCGCTTCCCCGTGCCCAGCAGGACCGGATAGACGATCAGCAGAACCTCATCCACGAGCGCGTGTTCGAGGAGCGCCGAAGTCAGCGTCGAGCTGCCCGAGAGGATGAGGTCTGGCCCGCCATGCGACTTGATGCGGCGAACGCCTTCGACGATGTCCGTTCCGAGCTCCTCGAACGGCCCCCATTCAAGGCTTTCCGGACGGTGGGTGGCGACGTATTTCGTGGCCGCATTGAGGGCATCCGCCATCGGGCTGCGCGGGGCCTTGGGCCAGAAGGCCGACCAGATGTCGTAGGTGCGGCGGCCAAGCAGCAGGTCGAAGCTCTCGCCATACGCGGCGAGGATCGCGTCCCTGCCAGCGGGGGTGCGGTAGGCCGCGGTCCAGTCGCTGTAGGGGAAATCGTCCCCGTCGCGGGAGTGCTGGATCACGCCGTCCAGCGAGATGTGTTCCATGATTCGCAGTTTTCTCATGCGAGTCTCCGTGCAGCGCGATCGCCTGGGGCGACGCAGGGCTCAGGACGCTGCCTTGCAGCCTTCGGGGTTGAACACCCGCGTCGCCGAACCGGGGTACTTCCCGAGCTTGGCGGCCGGCCGCGAGGGGCGCGGCAGCAATTCTCCGCCGCAATTGGGACAGCTCCCGGCGAGGCGCCGGTCGGCGCAGTCGCTGCAGAACGTGCATTCGAAGGAGCAGATGCGGGCATCGGCCGAGTCCGGCGGCAGGTCTCGATCGCAGCACTCGCACCCGGGGCGCATTTGGAGCATGGGAACCTCGAAAGAGCTTGGGCGGTGGAGCTTAAACGAAGGTGGACCGGCCGGTGACGGCGAGCCTCGGCGCCTGTCGGCCGCTATATTCTCCCTTCAGAGTTGTTCTGTACAACAAAGCAAGAGGAGCCCGTGTCTTGAAGCCATCTCCCAAAAAGCAGGCCGGCCTGGATTTCCCCAGGCCGCTGGTCACCGTCGACGTGGTCATCTTCACCGTGCTGGAGGATGCGCTGAAGGTCGTGCTGGTACGCCGCCCGGACGCCGCCGACGATCCTTATCCGGGGCGCTGGGCGCTTCCTGGAGGCTTCATCGACATCGGAAAGGATGCCAGCCTGCTCGACTGCGCGCTGCGCAAGCTGCGGGAGAAGACTGGTGTTGCCGCACCGTATCTCGAGCAGCTGGGTAGCTGGGGCGACGCGCACCGCGATCCGCGGGGCTGGTCGGCCACGCATGCGTTCTTCGCGCTGATGCCGGCCCAGGCGCTCGTGCCCGGCAAGGGTGCGGATGCCGCGCAGGCCGAATGGATGGACGCCGCGGCAGCGAGCCGCAAGCGGCTGGCGTTCGATCATGCGGGGATCCTGGCCAGTGCCGTGGCGCGGCTGCGCAGCAAGGTGGAATACACCTCGCTGCCGGCCTTCCTGCTCAACGAGCCCTTCACGCTGCCGCAGCTGCAGCACACCTACGAGGTCGTGCTGGGCCGCGCGGTCGACAAGAGCGCCTTCCGCAAGCGGATGCTCGATGGCGGCTTCATGGAGGAAGCCGGCACGGTGGAGGGCACCACCGGCCGGCCGGCCATGGGCTACCGGCTGCGTGACCGGTCGCAGGCCGCCCTGTTTCCCCGCACCTTCAGCCCGCGCGACACGGAGCAGCCGGACGCTTGACTTTTCTCCTCATGGTTGTACAGTGCAACCAATGAGAGTTGTACAGTACAACTAAAAAGAGGACGCCATGAAGCAGAACATCCATCTCCTCGTGATCGATCCGCAGAACGATTTCTGCGACCTGCCGGCCGGCTGGCTCGGGACCGACCCCGCCACGGGCGCGCCGCTGCGGCCGGCCCTGCCCGTGGTGGGGGCCCATGCCGACATGCTGAGGCTGGCCGGCCTCATCCGGGAAGGGGCGGGCGGCATCGCGGGCATCACCGTCACGCTGGATTCGCACCACAGGTTCGACATCGCGCACCCCACGTTCTGGCAAGCGCGCGGCGGCGGCGCCGTCGCGCCCTTCACCCCGATCACGGCGGCGCAGGTTCGCGCCGGCGACTACCGGCCCCGCGACGCCGCGGCCCTGCCGCGCGCGCTGGCCTACCTCGACGAGCTCGAGCGCAGGGGCCGCTACACGCTGATGGTGTGGCCGGTGCACTGCGAGATCGGCAGCTGGGGCCACAACGTGCATGCCGCCGTCAAGGCTGCCTACAACGAATGGGAAGACGCACAGGCCGGCCTGGTGGAAAAGATCGCCAAAGGCAGCAATCCCTGGACCGAGCACTACAGCGCCGTCCAGGCCGAGGTGCCGGATGTCGACGATCCCGGCACCGCGCTCAACATGCGGCTGGTCGCGTCGCTCGACCGCGCCGACCTGATCGTCATCGCGGGCGAAGCCAGCAGCCACTGCGTGAAAGCCACGACGGAGCACATCGCCGCCAACCTGCCCTCGGGCAGGCCCGCCAAGCTGGTGCTGGTCACCGACTGCATGAGCCCCGTGACCGGCTTCGAGGCGCAGCACCAGGCCTTCCTGGACGACATGGCCGCACGTGGCGTGCTGCTTCACACCAGCGCCGAAGTGCTCGCACTGCTGGCGGCCAACGCCTGACGCGAACCTGCCCAAGGAGCACACCATGCAACCGATCATCCAGAGCCTGCTGGACACCGACCTGTACAAGTTCACGATGTGGCAGGCCATGCTGCACAGCCACCCGCAGACGCAGGCCGAGTACCGCTTCGTGTGCCGCAACCAGCCGGCCTATCCGCTGGCCGAGCTGCTGGCGGACGTCAACGAGCAGCTCGACCATTTCTGCTCGCTGCGTTTCGCGCCTGGCGAACTCGCCTACCTGCGCGGCCTGCGCTACATCAAGAGCGACTTCGTCGACTTCCTGCGCATCTTCAGTTTCCAGCGCGAGTTCATCACCGCTGCGGCCGAGGGCGATGCGCTGCGCATCCGTGCGGTCGGCCCGCAGGTGCACACGATGGCGTTCGAGATCTTCGTGCTCGCGATCGTCAACGAGCTGTATTTCCGCCGCTTCGATGCGAAGTCCGCGCTGGCCGAGGGCCGCCAGCGCCTGCAGGCCAAGATCGAACTGCTGCGCAGTTTCGCGGACGAGCCGGCGGCGCGGCATCCCTTCGAGTTCTTCGACTTCGGCGTGCGCCGCCGCTTCTCGCGCGACTGGCAGCGCGAAGTGGTCGGCACGCTCAAGCGCGAGGTGCCGATGTACTTCAAGGGCACTTCCAACGTGCTGCTGGCCAAGGAGCTGGAGCTGGTGCCCATCGGCACCATGGCGCACGAGTACCTGCAGACCTACCAGGCGCTCGGCGTGCGGCTGCGCGACTTCCAGAAGGCCGCGCTGGAAGGCTGGGTGCAGGAATACCGCGGCGATCTGGGCGTGGCGCTGACCGACGTGGTCGGCATGGATGCCTTCCTGGCCGACTTCGACCTGTACTTCGCCAAGCTGTTCGACGGCCTCCGGCACGACTCGGGCGACCCCGTCGCCTGGGGCGAGAAGGCGCTGGCGCACTACGCCAGGCTGCGCATCGATGCGCACACCAAGCGGCTGGTGTTCTCCGACGGGCTCGACCTGCCAACGGCGATCGGGCTGTACCGCACCTTCGCCGACCGCACCCAGACCGGCTTCGGCATCGGCACCCACCTGAGCAACGACGTCGGCCTCACGCCGCTGAACATCGTGATGAAGCTCACGGGTTGCAACGGCCAGCCGGTGGCCAAGCTGTCGGACAGCCCGGGCAAGACGCTGTGCGAAGACCAGACCTTCCTGGCCTACCTGCGCCAGGTCTTCCAGATCGGGGGGTGAGGCCATGCTCTGCATCACTGTCGCGCAGCTCAACCCCACCATCGGCGACCTGGCCGGCAACGCCGCGCAGATGATCGAGGCCGCGCGCCGGGCCGCGGCCGCGCAGGCCGACCTGGTGGTCTTCTCCGAGCTGTCGCTCACGGCCTACTACCCGGCCGACCTGCTGGAGGAAGAGGGCTTCATGGAGCGCGTGGACGACGCGTCCGGGCAGCTGCTCTCGGCGTCGCGCGAGATGCCGGCGCTGCACTGGGCGGTCGGCCTGCCGGCGCGGCGCGAGGGCGCGGGCAAGAAGCTCCGCAATGTGCTGCGCGTCATCTGCGCGGGCGAGGTGCGGCTCGAATACGCCAAGCAGCTGCTGCCGACCTACAACGTCTTCGACGAGCGCCGGCACTTCGAGCCGGGCCCCGACGTGGCGCGCGTGCTGCGCATCCGCGACACGCGCGTGGGATTCCTGATCTGCGAGGACGGCTGGAACGACGAGGGCGAGGACTATCTCGTCAATCCCTTCGACCGCATGCGCGATGCCGCGCCCGACCTCGTGGTGTCGATCAACGCGAGTCCGTCGAACATCGGCAAGCGCGAGCAGCGGCACCGCATCTTCGGTGCGGCCAGCCGCCGCAACGGCCTGCCCATCCTCTACGTCAACCAGGTGGGTGGGCACGACCAGCTGGTGTACGACGGAGCCTCGTTCGCGGTCGAGCCGCAGGCCGGCGTGGTGTACGAGGCGCGCCGCTTCGCGCAGGACGTATGCACCTTGCGCTTCGACGATGGCCGCTTCCTCACGCCGGCCGGCGAGGCGCGGCCGCGCGTGCCGCCGCAAGGCCTGCCGACGCTGGAGTTCTATCGCCAGCAGATCGTGCTGGGCCTGCGCGACTATGCGCGGCGCTGCGGCTTCCGGCAGGCGGTGGTCGGCTCGTCCGGCGGCATCGACTCGGCGCTGACGCTCGCGCTGGCGGTCGAGGCACTGGGCGCGCAGAACGTCGTGGCCGTCACGATGCCATCGCGCTTTTCCTCGGCGGGGTCGGTGGACGATTCCGAGACGCTGTGCCGCAACCTCGGCGTGCCGCTCAAGGCGCATGCCATCGCGGACATCGTCGCGCAGTTCGAGCGAGGCTTCGAGACGGCCTTTGGCCAAGGCCTCGAGGGCGTTGCACTCGAGAATTTGCAGGCGCGCGTGCGCGGCACGATCCTCATGGGCCACTCCAACAGCTTCGGCCACCTGCTGCTGACCACGGGCAACAAGTCCGAGATCTCGGTCGGCTACTGCACGCTGTATGGCGACACCAACGGCGGCCTGGGCCTGATCGGCGACCTCTACAAGACCGAGGTCTTCGCACTGTCGCGGCACTTGAACGCACAGGCCGGGCGCGAGCTCATCCCGCAGGCCATCCTCGACAAGGAACCCTCCGCCGAGCTCGCGCCGGGGCAGAAGGATGCCGACAGCCTGCCGCCGTACGAAGTGCTCGACGAAATTCTCAAGCTGCTGATCGAGGGCCGGCGGCTCGCGGGAGAAGAGTACGAACAGGCGCGCACCTTCGTCGACCGGCTGCGCGCCACGCCCGAGGGCGCGGCGCTGGTCGAGCGCATCCGCGGCATGGTGGCGCGCAACGAGTACAAGCGGCGGCAGTCGCCGCCCATCGTGCGGGTCCGGCCGCGGGCCTTCGGCTCCGGCCGCCAGATGCCGATCGCTGCCCGCTGGCACTGAGGACGATGAGATGACAAGCACGAACAAGGCGCCCGATGTCGCCGTCTACATCGGACGCTTCCAGATCTTCCACAACGCCCAGCTGGCGCTGCTGCGCCGCGCGCTCGCGGCCGCGCCCGAGTGCGTGGTGGTGCTCGGCTCGGCCTTCCAGGCGCGCACGCCGCGCAATCCCTTCACCTGGCAGGAGCGCGCCGAGATGATCCGCACCGCGCTGCCGGAAGCCGACCGCCAGCGGCTGAAGTTCCTGCCCGTGCGCGACCACTACGACCCCGCGCGGTGGGTGGCGGCGGTGAAGGAGGGCGTGGCCCGGCTGCATCCGGGCCAGCCTTCGGTGGTGCTGGTGGGGCACCTGAAGGACGCGACCAGCAGCTACCTGCGCGACTTCCCCGGCTGGGCGCTCGACGACGCCGGCAGTCGCGGCGACATCCACGCGAGCGCGCTGCGCGATGCCTACTTCGGGGCCGCCCGCGACGGCTCGCTGGAGCCGGCCCTCGCAGCGCTCGTCGGCCAGGCGCCGGACAGCACGCTGCAGTTCCTGCGCGCCTGGGCCAGCCTGCCGCCTTATGCCGTGCTGGCGCAGGAATGGGAGAGCCTGCGCCGCGAGAAGGCGCTGTGGTCCGGCTCGCCGTACCCGCCGGTCTTCGTCACGGTCGATGCGGTCGTCCAGTGCGGGCGCCAGGTGCTGCTGATCCGGCGCGGCCGCTCGCCCGGCAAGGGCCTGTTCGCGCTGCCGGGCGGCTTCATCGAGCCGCGCGAGACCGTGTGGCAGTCGGCCCTGCGCGAGCTGGCCGAGGAAACCGGGCTGCGGCTGCTGGACAGCGACATCGAAGCCGCCTTCAAGGCGGTGCAGGTGTTCGACCATCCCGACCGCAGCCAGCGCGGCCGCGTTATCACCCATGCGCACAGGTTCGACCTGGGTCCGCGCCGTCCCCCCGAACTGACCGCCGGCGACGACGCCTCGGACGCCCGGTGGGTGCCCATCGACGAACTGGCCGGCATGGAGGACCAGTTCCATGACGACCACTTCCACATCCTCGACTTCTTCTTCGGATTGACCGCGGATGGCGCGCAAGGCGGTGCCGCATGAACGACCGCGAGCGATACCGCGGCTGCCTCCTCGGGCTCGCCTGCGGCGATGCGGTGGGCACGACCGTCGAGTTCATGCCGCGGGGAACCTTCGAGCCCGTCACGGGAATGGCTGGCGGCGGCCCTTTCCGGCTGCAGCCGGGCGAGTGGACCGACGACACCTCCATGGCGCTGTGCCTGGCGACCAGTCTCGTCCGGCGGAGCGGCTTCGATCCCGTCGACCAGATGAACCGCTACTGCAACTGGCGCAGCGTCGGCTACCTGAGCAGCAACGGCGAATGTTTCGACATCGGCATCACGGTGGCCACGGCGCTGGACCGCTACCTTGTGACCCGCGATCCGTTCGCTGGCGACCTCGATCCCAGGACGGCCGGCAACGGCGCACTGATGCGGCTCGCGCCGGTCCCGATGTACTTCCGCGCCAGCGCGGACCAGACCTTCCGGTTTGCCGGCGAAAGCACGCGAACGACACATGGTGCCCGCGAAGCCATCGATTGCTCGCGGCTCTTTGCGCTGCAGCTGCGGGCAGCGTTGATGGGCGCAAGCAAGGAGCGCATTCTCGCGACCACGGTTACCGAACCCCTGTCCGACAAGGTCGCAGCCATCGCGTCGGGTAGCTACCTTGGCAAGCCGCGCGAGGCCATCAAGGGATCGGGATACTGCGTCGATTCGCTCGAGGCGGCCCTTTGGTGCTTCTTTGTCACCGGTTCGTTCGAGGAAGCCGTGCTGGCAGCGGCCAACCTGGGAGACGATGCCGACACCACGGCCGCGATTTGCGGGCAACTGGCAGGTGCGCACTACGGCGCGTCGTCCATTCCGGCAGTCTGGCTCGGACGATTGGCCATGCGCGGCGACATCGAAAGTCTCGCCGATCAACTGCTGGAATGCGCCGAGTCGTCCTGAGCGCCCCGCAGGCCACTGTCTGCATCCACATGCACTGAAGTGCGCGTCGCCGGGCGTCCTCCGACGGCCCGCCTGAACCCGAACTCCTCGCTTTTCACTTCGTGTGGTTTCCCCCAGCGTGGAAAGACGCTGTGAAGATGCACCATCGTGCAGCCCTGGCGCGCCACGGCCCGGTGGATGAATCTTCATCTGCAGTTTATTTCCTCTCTGGAGACGACGAATGGCCATTCCAAGATCCGGCGCCGCGAGCGCCGCCTTGTTCTGCTGCGTTGCAGCGCTCCTCACGGCCTGCGGCGGCAGTGGCGGCACCCGCGGCTTTCCCATCGTGAGCATTCCGCCGGACACCGGCGCACCGCCGGCGCAGAAGCTGGCCTGCGACGACAGCATGAAGACCCGCTTCGCGCCCGACACTTTGACCACGGTCCTGTTGGTCAAGGCCTTCAGGAAAGGGGACGCGCTGCTGCTCACAGGCACCGCGTCGCCGAGCACGCCGGTCGCGCAGAACGACCTGTGCTTCGTCAAGCTCAATGTCGGCCCCGGCAACCCGGGCGTGGCCAGCGCGCCGTCCACCTCGCCGGGCATCGGCATCGAGATCTGGCTGCCCACGCCGGCCAACTGGAACAGGCGCATCCACGTCAAGGGCGGCGGCGGCTGGGCCGGCGGCACCCAGGGCACCCTTACCGGCATCACGCCGATCTCCGGCAGCGCGGGATCGGCCAGCGACACCGCGGGCGTGGAGGGCGCGGTTTCCGCCACCACCGACACGGGCCATGCCATCAGCAACGGCTCGTTCGCGATGAACCCCGACGGCACCATCAACACGGTCCTGTGGAAGGATTTCTCGGAGCGCGGCATCCACGAGATGGCCGTCAAGACCAAGGCGCTGGCCAAGGCCTACTACGGCGAAGACGCGAAGTACGCCTACTGGAACGGCTTCTCCACCGGAGGACGGCAGGGCCTCAAGGAGGCCCAGGCCAACCCCGCCGACTTCGACGGCATCCTGGCCGGTGCGCCCGCCAACAACTGGACCAAGTTCATCACCACCGAGCTCTATCCGCAGATCGTCGTGCAGCGCGACCTGGGCGGCGTGGCGATCACTGCGGCCCAGCACACGACGGTCTCGAACGCCGCGATCAACGCCTGCGACATGGTCGGCGGCGTTCACCTCGGCTACGTGCCGGACCCGTCCGCCTGCCGCTACGACCCGACCACCGACGCGTCCGTGATCTGCACCGCCGATGGCGGCACCAACGCCACCGCGGGCTGCGTGACACCGGCCCAGGCGCTCGCGTTCAACAAGTTCTGGTACGGCCAGACGGCCGACGGCTCGTTGCCGAACCCCGCGGCCGACAACGGCTTCGCGGCCGCCACCGCGCCAGGGCAGAAGTGGTACGGACTGGCGCGCGGCGCCAGCCTCATGGGCCTGGCCGGCGCCGCGCCGTTCCCCATCTCCAGCGACACGGTGGCGCTCGAGCTGCAGGATCCGACGATCGCGACGCCCAGCTTCCTCAACGCCACGGGCAATGGCGCCGACGGCTGGAAATCGCTCACGTATCCGCAGCTCGCCAACGCATGGGACCGCGGCGTGGCGCTGCAAGGCGCGTTCGCCAACATCAACACCGACAGCGCCGACCTGAGCGCGTTCCGCGACCGCAAGGGCAAGCTGATCTCCTACCACGGGCTCGCCGACACGCTGATCCCGCCGCAAGGCACGATCAACTACTACAGCCGCGTCGCCGCGCAGATGGGCGGCGTCGCGGCCACGCAGGGCTTCTACCGGCTCTACCTCGTTCCCGGCATGGGCCACGGCTTCAGCAACGGCACGTCGAACGCCAATGCGAATCCGCCGCTGCCGACCAACGCGCAGCTCTACGAACTGCTGACCGCCTGGGTGGAAAAGGGCGTCGAGCCGCCGGCGCGCGTGGAAGTGGCGACGGTGGCCAGCGCCAGCTTTCCGGCCGTGAAGTCGCGGCCGCTGTGCCTTCATCCGCTGAAGGCGAGCTACACCTCGGGCGACCCCAACCTGGCCGCGAGCTATACCTGTTCCTGAGTTGCGCCGTCTCCCCCGGGGCATTGCGGTTAGCATATTCGGCTGCATACGGCCGGGGCGAGAATCAATGCGGATACTGCTGGTGGAAGACGACAAGGTGCTGGCCGACGCGCTCTCGCGCGCGCTGGTGCAGTCCGCCCATGCGGTGGACATCGTCTCCACCGGCGAAGAGGCCGACCACGCGCTCGCGCTCGGCATCTACGACCTGGCGATCCTGGACATCGGGCTGCCCAAGCTCAGCGGGCTCGATGTGCTGCGGCGGCTGCGCGCCCGCAAGTCCACCATGCCGGTGCTGATGCTGACCGCCTTCGACACCCTGCAGGACCGCGTGCGCGGGCTCGATCTGGGCGCCGACGACTACCTGGCCAAGCCCTTCGACCTGCCGGAACTGGAAGCACGCGTGCGCGCGCTGCTGCGCCGCAGCACCAATTCCACGCCGTATCTCGAGCACGGCCTGCTGCGCTTCGATACGGTGGGCCGCCGCGTGTTCTACGACAAGAAGCCGCTCGACCTGTCGCCGCGCGAGCTCGCCGTGCTGGAACTGCTGATGATGCGCGAGGGGCGCGTGGTGGGGAAGGAGCAGATGGTCAACCATCTCTACGGATGGGGCGACGAGGTCGGCGACAACGCGATCGAGGTCAACGTCTACCGCTTGCGCAAGAAGCTCGAGCCGCTCGGATGCGAGATCCGCACCGTGCGCGGCATGGGCTACCTGATGGACCGCGGCGATGCGCAAACCTGAGCCCAGGCTGCAGCGCAAGCTGCTGGCCTGGCTGCTCGGTCCGCTGGCCGTGCTGCTGGTGCTGGACACCGGCGCCGCCTACTGGAACTCGCTGCGCTTTTCCAACCTGGCCTACGACCGCGCGCTGTACGAGATCGGGCGAGAGATCGTGCTGCACGTGAAGCTCGACGGCCTGCAGCCGCGGCTCGACCTGTCCGAGGCCGCGGGCAACATCCTGCTGCTCGACCAGGAGGACCTGCTCTTCTACCGCGTTGCCAGCGAGGACGGCAAGGCACTGGGCGGCGATGCGGAAATGCCGCCGCCGCGCCCCGGCGACCCCGCCAGGCCGCGCTTCTACCGCGACACGGTGCGCGGCGAGCCGGTGCGCATGCTGGTGGCCTGGATGCCCATCGGCGGCAATCCCGAGGCACCGATGGTGCGGGTGCAGGTGGCCGAAACCCTGCACAAGCGCACCCATCTTGCGTGGGAGATGCTGGCCAACGTGGTGGTGCCGCAGTTGCTGCTGATCGTGATGGCCACGGCGGTGGTCTGGTTCGGCATCTCGCGCGGGCTCGAGCCGCTGCAGCGGCTGCGCCGCGCGGTGTCGGACCGCTCGCACCTGGACCTGAGCCCGATCGACATCCACGACGTGCCGGGCGAGGTGCGGCCGCTGGTGGACGAGGTCAACGAGCTGATGGCGCGGCTCGGTCGCACCTTCGATTTCCAGAACCGCTTCGTGGCCGACGCCGCGCACCAGCTGAAGACGCCGGTGAGCGGCCTGAAGGCCCAGATCGAGCTGGCGCTGCGCGAGAGCGACCCCGAGCGCGTGCGCCATTCGCTCGCGCAGCTCTACATCAGCGCCGACCGGCTCTCGCGGCTGGTGCGCCAGCTGCTTTCGCTCGCGCGCAACGAGCCCGGCGCGCTCGACGCCATGCAGCTGCAGCCGCTCGACCTGAATGCCTACGCGCTCGAGGTCAGCATGGACTGGGTGCCGCAGGCGCTCAAGCGCGACATCGACCTGGGCTTCGAGGGCGCCGAGCATCCGCTGGTGATCAACGCCGACCGCGACCGGCTGCGCGAGCTGATCAACAACCTGATCGACAACGCGGTGCGCTACAGCCAGGCGGGCGGCCGCGTGACCGTGCAGGTGGGCCCCGGCGACGGCGACCAGTGCCGCCTGGCCATCAGCGACGACGGCCCCAGCGTGCCGGTGGAGGAGCGTGCGCGCATCTTCGAGCGCTTCCACCGCCTGCTCGGCACGCAGGAGGACGGCAGCGGCCTGGGCCTGGCCATCGTCAGCGAGATCGCCACGCTGCACGGCGCGCGCATCACGCTGGAGGAAGACATCGACGGCGTGGGCAACACCTTCAGCGTCTTCTTCCCGCTGCGAAAGGCCTGAGCAGTGCCGCTCAGGCCGCCTTTGTAAGCTGGCTGACAGCTGGCGGACATGTGGCTGACAGCCTGCCGGCAGAAAGGTGACAGCGCAGGCCCGTAGCCTCGAACACGTCGGAACCGCCGTGGTTCCGCGTCCACTTCGAGGAGACAATCCCCATGTCGTTTTTGACCAGTCCGGATTTCTGGATTGCCCTGTCGCAGATCATCCTGATCAACATCGTCCTGAGCGGCGACAACGCCGTCGTCATCGCGATGGCCTCGCGCTCGCTGCCGCCGGCCCAGCAGAAGAAGGCGATCCTGTTCGGCAGCATGGGCGCCATCGTGCTGCGCGTGGTGCTGACCTTCTTTGCGGTCTACCTGCTGACGCTGCCCTACCTCAAGCTGGTGGGCGCTGCGCTGCTGTTCTGGATCGGCATCGGCCTGCTCAAGGGCGACGACGGCGAAGAGAACCTGGAAGGCCATTCGAGCCTGGCCGCGGCCATCAAGACCATCGTGGTCGCCGACCTGGTCATGAGCCTGGACAACGTCGTCGGCGTTGCAGCCGCGGCCAAGGGCAATGTTCCGCTGCTGGTGTTCGGCCTCGTGATCAGCATTCCGCTGATCATCTTCGGCAGCACGCTGATCCTCAAGCTGATGGACCGCTTCCCGATCATCATCACGCTCGGCGCCGCCCTGCTGGGCTGGGTGGCCGGCGAAATGGCGATGTCGGATCCGTCGATTGCCGGCTGGGCCGCCAGCCAGCATGCGCTGCACACGATCGTGCCCGCGATCGGCGCCATCTCCGTCGTGGCGATCGGCAAGTGGCTGACCAGCCGGCAACAGCAGCCGGAACCCGCCAACCAGTCGGCCTGAAGCAGGTGTCGGCGTGAGACGGCGCATTCTGGTCCCCATCGACCCGACCGAGCCGGCCCGCACGCGCTCGGCCATCGAGCAGGTCGTGCGCATTTGCCAACAGGAGGCGGCGGCCGTGCGGCTCTTGCGGGTGCAACCCGTGGTCTCCGGCCACGTCGCGATGTTCTTCGATCCGCAGGAGCTGCGGGAACTGCAGCAGAGCGCGGGCGCCGAGGAACTGCAGTTCGCGCAGAACCTGCTCGCGATGTCGGGCGTGTCCTGCAGCAGCACCGTGGCGATCGGCCGCAGCGCCGAGACCATCGTTGCGGCGGCGCGCGACTTCGGCTGCGACCGCATCGTCTTCGGACGCGACGAGCCCAGCCTCGCGGGGCGCATCTTCGGCTCGCTCGCGCAGCAGGTGCGCCAGCTGCTCGGCGCGAGCGGCGACCTGCAGGTCATCGGCTCCTGACGCGGCGGCGGCGCCGGCAAGCGCGCCGCCGTCACGCCAGGATGCATCTTTCTTCGCCATCCTCGTCCAGCGCTGGTCGGGTGTGCCGGCCGGCGTATTCGCGGTCGATCTCGTCGATCAGGACATCGGCATTCTTCGGATCCACCTCCGCCAGGATCGCATCGATCTTGGCCTCCATGCGGTCGTCGCCTTCCTGGGACTGCGGCGAGCCGACATAGATCAGGAAGGCCAGCCCGCCGATCTGGCAGAGCAGCTGCAGGAACTCCGGCTGCCAGTTCTCCAGTGTGTCCCTCTTTGATGCCAGTCCCGGCAAAGTGAACCCGGACCGCCCCTTTGATAAATTTGTTGTCGGCAGCAATCACGAAGGCGCTGCGTTTGATGAAGAGCAGCGGGCGGACCGATTCGAGCGTCGAAATCGCAGTCTTTGGCAAGCAACGGTCGAGGTCACTGGCACATCGCCCACGATCGTCATGCGTCGCATCACTCGGGTCCTCGGGCGCGGGGCGGAGGAGGCTCTGACGGCTGTCGGTCAGCCCTGGGTGGTGCGGGAGGGTTCCGACGTCGAGGTGCTGAAGGCCTCCGTTCTCGCGGGCCTGGAGGGGGTCCAAGAAGCGACGATTCGGCCTGTGGCGGACGTGCGGGTGTTGACGCCCGAGGAGGGCTTCCCGAAGTTGCCTTCGTCCGAGATGTGGCTGGAGCGGGCGAACCGTGAGTTGCCAAGGGCGGCCAAGTGCCTGTACGGGTTTCAGGTGGAGCAGCTGCCTCCGTGGGTGGCTGAATGACCCATCGCTCGGTCGCGCAGTTCACGACCTGTGCGACTCGAAATCTGAGGCGAAATCAAGCGTCGGCAACTTGGACGTTCTCGCCACCTTCGCTGCTGTGAGCTGATCTGGCTTTCGTTCGTAGCAGATCTGGATGGGGCGCCGCGCGGCCACTAAAGCTTGCTTAGAGCTTGGAGGGTGACAGCGGCTGGCATCGAGGCGTTCTTTTCCCTGAGAGGATTTTTTCCCCCTGCCTCTACCAACGCCGAACCGCTGTCGGGAGGCAGTGTGCGCGACGGGGGCGAAGTCGCCGTGAAGTCTGTGCGAGAGTTCTGTGAAGCGATACTTTCCGTCTTGTTGTCGGCCACTCTCCGTCCAGTACGGCATATACGTGCGCGCTGTGCAGGGTGCTTTAGCACCGCGCCTGGCCAACCTGCGGTAACAGGGTGTTTACGTGTCTTTGATTCTCGTAGGTTGGCGTATGTGCGGCACCGCGTGGTCCTCCTCCAAGCGAAGGAGGGGATGCACGCACGCTGGGTACGTGACCCGCAGAGCAATTGCGCTGAACGCCAAGCGTCCGCTTTAGCCTGCTAGGGCGTGAGCTCGTCAACGACAGCGTGCAGCAGCTTTATCGCCGGCTCACCGGCTGATGCAGATCGGTAGACAAGCGCGACCGGCACCCGAGAGGGCGTCATCTCGACGCGAACAACCGCAATCCGCCCCAAGCGCTGTTCTGCCGTGGCCATGGCCCGTGGCACTGCGGCCAGCCCCGCTCCGGCTGCCACCAGTTGCACGTTGGTGGCTGGATTGTTCGAGACGATGCACGGTGCCGGTACTGGGACACCCGCCCGCAGAAACTGGCTCTCAAGCGCCTGGCGGCTCAGCAGCGCCGGCTCCGGCATGATCCATTGGGCAGCCACAAGCGCGTCCCATCCGACGCGTCTTTTTCTTGCCAAGGGATGCGTGGGCGGGGCGATCACCACGTACTCGTGCTCCGCGCAACGTTTGTAGACCAAACGCGTCGCTCGCTTGGCGGCAAACGCTGCTTGATTGAACGAGGTCAACAGGGCATCGAGTTCTCCCTGCAACAGGGCCTCGAACAACTGCGGTACGGCCTGCTCGCGCAGCCGAACGACAACGCGTTCACTGCGAGCCTGCAGCAATGCCAGCACAGCGGGCAGTGCGCCGCCAGCCGCCACGGCGGGTGGTGCGCCGAGATGCAACACCGCAACGGGTTCTTCGCTCGAGGCGTGTGCCGCTTCGCTCAGATGCCCGAGCGCCGCCAGCAGCGTTGCCGCGCCCTGCACGATCACCTCGCCGCGTGTCGTGGGTGCCAAGCCGCGAGCGCCGCGCCGGAACAACGGAAACCCGAAGGCCTCTTCGACCTCCTTGAGCGTCTTGCTCAACGCGGGCTGAGACAGATGCAGCGTGGCGGCGGCCTTGCTCAGGGTGCCGCAGCGGTGCAGTTCCACCAGCAACCGCAGATGTCGGAAGCGCAGGCGTGACACCAGGCTGTCGAGTTCGTCTTGCATGGAAAGTCATTCCATTAAGTTATGGCTTATTGAAAATATATCACTGTTCTCATAAGTGCCATGCGACCTATGCTGTGCCAACGGCGCTCGCCCGCGCCAACAATGGAGACAGGCCTGATGAGACGATGTTTTGCCGCACTGCTTGCCACCTTCCTGGCGCTGCCGGCGATGAGTGCAACCGCAGCCGATTTCCCGACGGGCGGCAAAGCAATCCGCCTCGTCGTCGGTCTTGCCCCAGGCGGGCCGACAGACCAGCAGGCGCGCTTCCTGGCCGAGCAGCTGCGCAAGGAACTGGGTACCACGGTGGTCGTTGAGAACCGCCCTGGCGCGAGCATGAACATGGCCACTGCGGAAGTCGCCCGCGCCGCGGCGGACGGCTACACGCTGCTCTACAGCCCCTTGAGTCCCTTCGCCCAGAATCCGCACTCGTTCGCCAAGCTGCCATTCGACCCGTTCAAGGACTTCACGCCGCTGTCGCTTGCCAGCGTCGGTCCGCTCGTGCTGGTCGCCCACAAGTCAGTGCCGGCGGAGAATCTGAAGGAACTCGTGGCCTATGCCCGGGCCAACCCCGGCAAGCTGAACTACGCCTCGTTCGGCAAGGGCAGTTCATCGCACCTCTTCGGCCAGTGGATGGCCAGGCACTACGGCCTCGACATGGTGCACATTCCCTACAAGGGAGCCGGTGACGTGCAGAAGGATCTGGTCGGCGGGCGCGTGCAGATCATGTTCGCCGCGGCAGGCGGTGCCCTGCAGTTCGTGCGAACCGGCAACGTCAGGATGATCGGCGTCGCGGCGCCACAGCGCTCGCGGCTGCTGCCTGGCGTGCCGACACTGGTGGAGCAAGGTGGCACGGGCCTGGACATCGACGGCTGGGTCGGCGTCTTTGCGCCAGCGAACCTGCCGCCGCCCATCACGGCGCGCCTGAACGCGGCGCTTGTCAAGGTGCTTGCGACACCTGAACTGAAGCGAGAGTTCGAGAAAGGCGCGTACGAGGCGGCCTCCTCGACGCCCTCGGAATTTGCGGCGATGGTCCGTGAAGCATACGAACGCTGGGGAAAGATCGCTGCATCGCTGGGTGTGCAGAAGGAGTGATTCGCATGGATGAAGAGGTCGATGCGCTGACCCGTACCCTGGCGGCTGACATGGTTCGACAGGCTGCTTTCGGAGACAAGATCTCGGGGGGGGCCGGCGACGCGGCGACCGCGCAGTGGATCGCGGGCCGCCTCGCCGCGTCGGGCTATGACATTGAGCGTCAGGGCATCGATGTGCCTTTCTTCGATCCGATCGATTGCCGCCTGGTCGCGGGCGAGGCCGCGGCGCCGGTGTACTGGCAGTCGCCCGTCACTGCAACCGGTATGCAGGGCCTGCGCGCACCGTTGGCGGTGGTGCGCGCGCCGTATGAGGCGATGGATGCAGCCGGTCGTATTGCGCTGCTGGTCTTGCCGCATGCGCGCCATGCCTCGGTCGATTCACCTCTCGTTGCGCCCCTGATTGCGGCTGCGTCGGCAGCGGGCGCCGTCGCTCTGGTCATCGTGCCGGTCGGCCCAACCGGCGAGGTGGTGGCATTGAACGCCGGTTTCGGGGCACCCGTCGCACCGGTGCCCGTCGCGGTTCTCGCGCCGGCGCTTGCCGAACCATTCCTGCGCGCAGCGCGCAGCGGATTGCCCGCCACGCTGTTTCTGCACGGCCAGACGAGCGTGCGGCAGACCTCGAATCTGCAAGCCACGCTGCGGCGCGGCCCGCGATGGCTGTGCCTGTCCACGCCACGCACCGGCTGGTTCGGCTGCGTTGCCGAGCGCGGCACGGGAGCGGCTGCATTTCTGGCGATGGCGGCGTGGGCTGTCGAGCGCTTTCCGGACCTCTCCCTGTTCCTGCTGAATACAGGGGCGCACGAGTACCGGTTTGCCGGCGCGCACCGCGCACTGGCACAAGCCCCCGCGCCCGCCGACACCTTGGCATGGGTTCATCTGGGCGCCGCGCTCGCGGTGCGCGACCGGCTCGAATTCCGTGGCGAGTTCTTCGATCTTCCTTCGGCCGACGCGAACCGCATGACGATGGCGACCGAATCGCTGCAGGACGCCGCGCGTGCGGCCTTTCGCGGCCTTCCCGGGTTGGAGCGAATCATGACACCGATGTCTGGCGTCAGCGAGCTTGGCGCGATCGTCGAGCGCGGCTACGGCCGCGCAATGGCGGTATTGGGCATACCGCGAGCCTTTCACACGCGCGCAGACGACCTTGGCGAGGTCGATGCCCGTCTGCTGGCACCGGTCGTCCGCGCGCACATGGCGGTGGTGGAAACCGTCCATCGCCAGACCAGCCGGGCTTCGGAGGGCGTTGCATGATGCGCGCGCAGCGCTGCCTGTCGCAGCCACTGATCCATGCGGGACTCGACGCCTCGCTCGGCCACAACATCAATGGCCCGTCGCTGATTCGGGTGCCCGATTGGCTGCCCAACCCGCTCGGGCGCTACTACCTGTATTTCGCGCACCATCAGGGTCGACACATCCGGCTCGCCTATGCCGATGATCTGCTGGGCCCGTGGACCGTCCACGCGCCGGGCGTACTGCCGGTTGCAGATTCGCATTGCTCCGATCACGTGGCCTCGCCCGATGTGCATGTGGATCACGCTGCGCGAAAGATACGCATGTACTTTCACGGGGTGGCGTTCGCCGCAGGCCAGACGGACGGTCACGAAACGCAGTTCGGGGAAGCAGCGCGCTGGATCGGCAATCAACGCACCAAGCTGGCCATTTCAGATGACGGCCTGCATTTTTCGGCCCAACCACAGGTGCTGGGAGCGTCCTACTTCCGCGTGTTCGAGTGGCAAGGGCGCCAGCATGCGCTGGCAATGCCCGGCGCGTTCTATCGCATGGACGAACACGGCGGCTTCGAGCTTGGCCCGGTGCCGTTCGAGCCCAGCTTCCGGCATTGCGCAGTGCGTGTGAATGGCCCGCTGCTGCACGTCTATTTCACGCGAGTGGGCGACACGCCGGAGCGCATCCTTCACACCATCGTCGATCTCAGGCCCGACTGGACCGCCTGGAGGCACGGGGATGTCACTACGCTGTTGCAGCCTGAATTGGCCTGGGAGGGCGCTGCAATGCCTGACGCGCCATCACGCCGCGGCCCTGTCTTCGAGTTAGTGCGGCAGTTGCGTGATCCTGCGGTGTTCGTCGAAGAAGGCAAGGAATATTTGTTGTATGCCGCGGGCGGCGAGCGGGCTATAGGCTTGGCTCAGTTGCAATATGCGGGCATGCCTTTTCGATAGCATCCGTTTCTCGTGAGTCGTGACCAAGGAGGACGGGCCGCCACCGATAACTGGGTGTCAGCCCACAACACGCGCACCCTCTTGGATAGCGCTGCCAACCGACGTGGCATTGCGCCAAGCGCCAGCAGAATGACAAAATTCTGGGATCCACGGCCTAGAATGCAAAAAATCCTGTAACATTTAGGAAAAAAAATGGCCTACGTAGGCTACGAATACGTGCGGTCGAGCTTGGCCCTGCCGATCTTCGAAGTGCGCCGACCCGCTTTGGTCAAACCGGTCACGCGCATCATGTCATCTGCGGAAGCACTTGGCGTGCCGGCCTCGCTGGCGCCGGCCGACGGCGACTTTGTAGCGCACTTGCTCTTTGCCCTCAAGCATGAGGGCGTGAACCTGCAGGTGCTTGCAAGCGCATCCCAGCACCTCGCCGCCTCCGACCTGGCCGCGGCGCTTGCTGCGACTCCGAATGGACAATACGTGCGAATGCTTTGCAGCGCATGGGAACACTTCACCGGCAACCAGGTGGTGGCCCAGCCGGTCATCACCGCGGGCTATGTTGACTTGTTCGACGAGGGTCGTTACTACACGGGCGGTACCGACCGCGACTCTCGATGGCGAGTCAACTTCAACGGCCTCGGAACCTGGGACTACTGCGTCACCGTAGAGCGCACGCCCGCGATCAGGGACGGGCTGGACTTTGATGTGCTGGGGGCCACCCGTGACTTCGCCGCCTCCCTCAACAGCGAACTCCTTGATCGCACGTTGACCTGGGCGTATCTGCACGAGACCCAAGACAGTTACGCGATAGAGAAAGAGGCGCCGTCGGAAGACAAGGCGCGCACTTTCATCCACCTGCTGCGTCAGGCGCACAAGCCGCGCACCCTTGACGAGGCGTATCTGGTGGAGTTGCAGGCCTCGATCGTCTCCAATCCTTACAACCAGGCGGTTCAATACCGGACGGAGCAAAACTGGCTGAGCGACGGCGGCCGCGGTGCGCTGGGCGTGACCTTCGTGCCTCCGCGGCCTGATGATCTGCCGGCGCTGATGGATGCGTGGTCACGTTTCGCTAACGACACCGCGAAGCATCTGGATCCACTGATGGCCGCCAGCATTGCCTCTTTCGGTTTTGTCTACTTGCACCCATTCATGGACGGCAACGGACGTCTTTCCCGCTTTCTCTTTCACAAGGTCCTGTGCCAGTCCGGTCAACTGCCCGACGGCATGCTCCTCCCGGTTTCTGTGGCCATGAAGCGCCACGAGGCACAGTATCTGAGCGTCCTACAGGACTTCTCCCGTCCGGCGCGCGCGCTGGTCAACGCCAGGGCGGCCGGCGAGGGCGACTTTGAATTCACGTTCAAGTGTGACGACACGATCTTTCGCTTCTGGGATGCCACGCGCTGTGTGGAATTCGGCTTGAGCATGGCGCGCGAAGCACTGGAGGTGGAGCTGCGCAACGAGACGAACTTCATCGTTCATTTCGACGCAGTGCGCAAACAGATCGACGATCAGTACGACCTGCGTGGTTCGACGCTGGCAACGCTGGTGTCTATCGCGCTCAACAACGGCGGCGCGATCTCCAATAAAAAGCGAAAGCGCTACGCCGATGAGGTCGCGCCTCAGATCTTCGATGCGATCGAGCATAAGGCCCGAGAAGTTCTCACTGATGCCCTTGACGAATCTGATGGCGCAACAGACGACACCGACCGTGACGGGGTGCCCCGCTAAACGCTGATGCCGCCGGCACTTCCAAAGGGTCGGGGCGGTCGGACTTTTCTCGGGCCAGAACCAGACATTCGCCGCCACGGCAAAATTTCGGCTATACAGCGTCGTTCTGCTGCATGGCAGCGGGTTGGCGGGTCAGCCGTTCGATGCGCACGGACTTCGTGCTCGATGCGTTGGAGCAAGCGCTGTACGACCGCCAACCCGAGAGCGATGGCAGCTTGATTTGCCACTCGGATCGCGGCTCGCAATACGTCTGACGAAGGGCCGGATCGCGTTCTCCACCGGGTTGGAGTCCAGCGGCCAAGCGCCGTTTTCCAAGAACCGCACGAGCTTGGGCCACTGTCCGTGCAGATCAGGATTTCTTCATGCTTTGCTTTCAGTTTGCGCAGTTTCCTGGGTTGCACCCTCGTTGCCACGGCGCGCGCGCTCGCTGCGCGTGCGATCGAGCGCGGCATGGCTTCTCCTGGCGGCCGCCTCGCATTTCTCGTGCAGCTCGGCCAGTTCCTTGTCCGTGAGCTTCTCGATGCCCATGAACTCGTCACCGGCGTTCGATGACCGGATCAGCTCGTCGAGCTTGGTCTGAAGCGCCGCGCCATCGCGGTTCTGCGTGTTCTGGATCAGGAACACCATGAGGAACGTGACGATGGTGGTGCCGGTGTTGATGGTCAGCTGCCAGTTCTCGGAAAAATGGAAGAAGGGCCCCGCCGCCGCCCAGGCAACGACCAGCGCGACACAGATCAGGAATGCGATCGGACTGCCGGCCGCGCGCGCCGTGGCATTGGCGAAGGATGCGAAGAACTTGTCCATGTCGCGCAGCGTGCTGCGTTGGCAACCGCAGGGCGTCATCCTTCGTCGATAAAGAGAGTTTGAATTTTTCCCTTGCGCTTGTGAGACGGCAGCCGGCGGGTAGGAAAGTACCGACCCGCACTGGCGGCACCTGCTTGCGCGGGACCGGCCGCGGCTGCCGCTCAGATGGCAGGGTTCAGGCAATGGAGGTGATCCCATGCATGCAAGAGTCCGTTTCCTCGGCCACTCGGTGCACCAGATGCTCGTGGTGTTTCCGCTCGGGCTGCTCGCCACGGCAGTGGTGTTCGACATCATCTACCTGGCGGGACGCAGCCAGGTCATGGCCGCCGTGTCGTACTGGCTGATCGCGGCCGGCCTGGTGGGCGGCGTGCTCGCCGCGCCTTTCGGAACCCTCGACTGGCTGGCCATTCCTTCGGGCACCCGGGCGAAGCGCATCGGCGCCATGCACGGCGGCGGCAACGTGCTCGTCCTGCTGCTGTTCGTTGCGAGCTTTCTGCTGCGCGACCGCGACTATGCGCCGCAACTGAGCCAGATGGCCTGGTCCTTTGCAGGCGCGGCCCTCGCGATGGTCACGGCCTGGCTCGGCGGAGAGCTGGTGGACCGGCTGGGCATCGGTGTCGACGAGGACGCCGGCATGAACGCTTCGAGTTCGCTGCACAAGCGGCACGTGATCGCGGGCAAGTAGGGTTTGGTGCCGGAGTCAGGCGCGGCGAAGCGCGGGCACCGGGCGCACGAACTCGGGCCGGAAGCAGCGCTGGCTGCCGTCGGGAAATGCGATCGTGACGGAGACCGCATCGGCCGCCGTGACACATCCGACCCCATAGCGCGGCACGCGCACGGAGGCTCCGCGCACAAAGGCCACGGCATGCTGCGGCGGGGCCGCTTCTGCTTCTTCCTTTGCTGCCGCATCTGGCGCGGCCGCGCGGCGCTCGCGCTCGTGGCGGGCCAGCCGCACGCAGTTGTCGCAGGCACCGCAGCGCTGCGCGAGCGCATCGCTTCCAAGGCCCGACAGCAGCACCTGCCAGCGGCACAGGCCGGTCGTCGCGTAGAAGGTCATGCGTTCCAGCGCCTCGCGGTCCTGCGCGCGCTTCTCGCGGTGTTCGTCCAGGAGCGCGTCGAGTTCGGCGTCTTCGAGCGGCGGCTTCCCGCGCCAGCGCAGCCGTCCCTCGCGGTCGCGCGCCACCAGGTCTTCCTGCCGCAGCAGGCTCAGCAGCACGCGAAGCTTGCCGCGCGGCAGGCGCGCGCGCTGCTGGAGCTCCGCCTCGCTCCAGCCCGGTGCCGCGGCCGCGTTCGACATCCGCAGCAGCAGCTGCTGCAGTGCACGCAGCTCGGCCAGGTCGGGCAGCCAGCCGGCCAGGAAGAACTGCTGCACGGCGCGGTCGCGCCGCAGGTAGAGAAGAACGCAGTCGGCGCGCTCGCCGTCGCGGCCGGCGCGGCCCGATTCCTGGTAGTAGGCATCCAGGCTGGAGGGCATCTGGTAGTGCAGCACGAAGCGGATGTCCGGCTTGTCGACCCCCATGCCGAAGGCATTGGTGGCCACCATCACGCGCAGCGCGCCGGCCATGAACGCGTCCTGCGCGGCGCGCCGTTCGCCGGCACGCCGCCGGCCGTGGTACAGGCCCGCGGACTCGCCGGCGGCCGCCAGTTCGGCGAAGAAGGCCTCGGCCGCCTTGACCGTGGCGGTGTAGACGATGCCGCTGCCCCGCAGGCCCGCCACCAGCGCGAGCGCGCGCCGCAGCTTGTCTTCCTCGCGCATCGCCGGCTCGACCGCATAGTGCAGGTTGGGCCGGTACGCACCCGTGTCGACGAGGCCGGCGCGCGGAATGCCGAGCTTCTCCATGATCTCGCCGGCCACTTCGCCGTTCGCCGTGGCCGTGAGCGCCAGCACCACCGGATGGTCCAGCGTGCGCACCGCCGCACCCAACTCGAGGTAGGCGGGCCGGAAGTCGTGCCCCCACTGCGAGATGCAATGCGCCTCGTCGACCACGAGCAAGGAGGTCGGGTGCCGATGGAGCAGCGCCAGGAAATCGGCGTCGGCCAGGCGCTCCGGCGTGCTGAAGATCACGCGCGCAGAACCGTCGGCAATGGCGGCCTGGGCGACGCCGATCTCCTGTGCGGTGCACTGGCTGTTGAGCTGCACGGCGCTCACGCCCGTCGCGTTCAGCTTCTCGCACTGGTCCTTCATGAGCGCGATCAGGGGCGAGACCACCACCGTCTGTCCCGGCACGAGCACCGCGGGCACCTGGTAGCACAGCGATTTTCCCGCCCCCGTGGGCATGACGGCGAGCGTGGACTCGCCGCCGACCACGCGATCGATCACGCGGCGCTGCCCGGGCCGCAGCCGCCGGTGGCCGAACACCTCGTGGAGCACGCGGTCGACGGGTGCTTCAAGGGCAGCGCGGGTGCGTTCCTTGCGGACGGCGGCCCGCGTCGTTGTCTTCGTTTTCTTCGGCGGGGGCTTCTGGTGGTGCTCTGGCATGCGTGAGCGCCAATCTGCCCGCCGTGCGAACACCGCCCTGTGGGCGCACATCCATGCGCCGCGTCGGCCGGGTCTTAGAAGTCGATGCTGGCCGAGATGCTCAGCGTGCGCGGCGAGCCGACGAACAGGTAGCCCGCGGTCGACGTGCCCCAGTAGTCCTTGTCGAACAGGTTCTCCACGTTCATGCGGAAAGTCACGGGCTTGCCGCCGAGTCGCGTCGCATAGCGCGCGCCGGCATCGAAGCGATTCCAGCCCGGAATGTGCAGGGTGTTGGCAGGATCGACGGCGGTCTTGCCCGTGTGGATCATGCGGCCCGTGAGCGTCAGTCCGGGAAGGAACGGCATGTCCCATTCCGCGCCCAGGTTCAACTGCCAGTCCGGCACGCCGATCGCCTTCTTGCCTTCCAGCGCGCTCGTGGCCGCCTTGGTGATGACGCCGTCCATGTAGGTGACGCCGCCCAGAACGCGCACACCGCGCGCCAGCTCGCCGGCCAGGGTAGCTTCGACACCCCGGTTGCGCTGCTCGCCGAAGACGCCGAAGGTCGAACCCGAGATGCCGGCGCTCGGCTTGGTCAGCTCGAACAGGCTGACGGCCGCCACCATGCCTCCGTCGAGGTCGAACTTGACGCCGATCTCCTTCTGCTTGGACTTGTACGGCGGCATGACCGCACCCGGATTGCTGATCGCTGCGCTGATCGGAGCGACGTCCCCGCGCGACAGGCCCTCGATGTAGCTCGCATAGAGCGAGATGTTCGGCTGGAGCTTGTAGACCACGCCGGCCACCGGCGTGGTGGCGCTCTCGTCGTAGTAGGCGCCGCTCGCCTGGCCGGTGGAAAAGTCGTAGTTCTGCCCGGCCACCTGCTGCCGGCGCAGGCCCAGGGTCACGCGCAGCCGGTCGTCCATGAACGACAGCGTGTCGGCCAGTGCCACGCTGGTCAATTTGGTGTCGAGGTACGGGCGCAGCGGGTTGCTGATGCCGGCCGTGGACGGCGTCGGGAACAGCAATCCGGCATACAGGTTGGAACTGCCGCCGGGGTAGCCCGTGTAGAAGCCCAGCAGCTGATCCTGTTCGAGGCGCGAGAAGCTCAACGCCGCCTCATGCTTCACGGGGCCGGTCGAGAACCTGCCGCGCAGGCCCGCGTCCAGCGACTTGCTCTCGACGGACATGCGTTGCCAGCCGCCGAAGAACGAGTAGTTGCCGGCGGTGTCCGTGATGACCGGGTTGGATGCGACCGCGCCCCAGTTCAGCTTGCGCTGGCCGTAGCTGGCGTAGGCCGTGAGGTTGTCGTTCAGGTCGTATTCGGCCTTGAGCACCGCCGAGCCATTGCGCCCGTCGGACCAGCCCAGACCCGGATAGGGATAGCTGTTGTCCGGCGCGCGCGGCACGGCGGCGAGCGTCGGGCCCGCCTGGAACTGGCGCACGACATTGTCGATGCGCTCCTTCTGCGCCAGCAGGTCCAGCGAAGCGCGTAGTGCGCGGCCCCGATAGTCCAGGCCGACGGCGCCCAGGCTTTCACGCGTGGACTGGCCCTTGATGGCCGTGTCGCCTTCGCGCTGCGTCGCGTTGATGCGCACGCCGAACGATCCGTCCGGCCCGAAGCGCCGGCCGATGTCGACATGGCCGCCGAACACGGCGTCGGACGAGGCACTGCCGGTAAAGCGCGTGATCGGCTCGCTTTCCGCGCGCTTGGGGACGAGGTTGACCACGCCGCCCACGCTGCCGCCGGGCGTCATGCCGAACAGCGAGGCGGACGGACCCTTGATGATCTCGACCCGCTCCACCGCTTCCAGGGGGGCGCGCCAGTACGGCGTCACGCCGAACACGCCGTTCAGCGCAAAGTCGCTGCTCGGGACGCTGAAGCCGCGGATCGTGATGTCCTCGTTGAGGTTGGATCGCGCGCTGCCCATGCGCACGGACGGGTCCGCCGACAGGACGTCGGCCACCGAGCGCGCCTGGTCGTTCTCGATCGTCTGGGCGGTATAGCTGGTCACGCTGAAGGGCGTTTCCATGACGGAGACGTTGCCGAGGATGCCCATGCGCGCGCCGCGGCCCACCTGGCCCCCGCTGATCGCAGGGGGCGGCGCATCGATCGAATCGCTCTGCTCGATTGCCGCGACCGGCGGCAGCGTCGCTGTTGCGGCCGGAGCAGGTTCGTTCGTCGGCCTTGCATCCACCGTCTGCGCCAGCGCGGCGCCTGCGCAGGACGCCATGCTGGCCGCGAACGCCGCCTGCGCCGCGACGGCCAACTTCGATTTCACGCCGCGCCGGCGCCCGCACAAATGATCGACCATAAACATTCTGTCCATTGATGATAATGAGAAGTATTTATATTCGTATCATCAAAGTCAAGATGCTTGCCTGCCGATCGAGGGGGAAGGGTGCCAGATGCCTGCAGCTAGGATATGCAGTGCACAACACCAAGCCATGAGCAAAGCCATTCCTCCGCCGGGCAAGGCAAGGGCCGCCGTCCCGTTCGGCGGGTATGCCGATTTCCGCGGCGGCATCGTCGAGCTGCTCGATGCGGCGCGGCGGGCCGCCGCGCGCAGCGTCAATGCGTGGATGACGGCGAGCTATTGGGAGATCGGCCGGCGGATCGTCGAGGCCGAGCAGAAGGGCCGGCGGCGGGCGGGTTACGGCGAGCAGCTGATCGAGCGGCTCTCGATCGACCTGACGAGCCGGTTCGGCCGGGGCTTCAGCCGCCAGAACCTGCAGCAGATGCGCTCGTTTTTCCTGGCCTGGCCGATTCGCCAGACAGTGTCTGGCGAATCTCCTGCACTGCCGCCGCCCGGACAGGCAGTGCAGGAGACCGATGGGCCATTGTTCGCCAGCGATCCTGCCGGCGCTCCCGGATCATGGCCGTTGGAAGACCTCGCGCGGATGTTCACGCTGCCCTGGTCCGCCTACGTTCGGCTGCTGTCGGTCAAGGACGGCAACGCACGCCGGTTCTATGAAGCCGAGGCGCTGCGCGGCGGATGGAGCGTGCGCCAGCTCGACCGCCAGATCGGCAGCCAGTTCTACGAGCGCACCGCGCTCTCCAGCAACAAGGCCGCGATGCTCGCGAAGGGCGCGGTCCCGAAGCCGCAGGATGCGGTGACGCCCGACGACGCGATCAAGGACCCCTACGTGCTGGAGTTCCTCGATCTCCGGGACGAGTACTCCGAATCCGACCTGGAGGCGGCCCTGATCCACCGGCTGGAAGATTTCCTGCTCGAGCTCGGCGGCGACTTCAGCTTCGTCGGGCGGCAGCGAAGGCTGCGCATCGACCAGACCTGGTACCGCGTGGACCTGCTGTTCTTCCACCGGCGCCTGCGCTGCCTCGTCATCATCGACCTGAAGCTTGGCGGGCTGACGCATGCGGACGTGGGGCAGATGCACATGTACTGCAACTACGCCAGGGCGCACTGGACCCTGCCCGACGAGAACCCGCCGGTCGGCCTGATCCTCTGTGCCGACAAGGGCCAGGCGCTGGCGCGCTATGCGCTCGAGGGACTGCCCAGCAAGATCATGGCCGCGAACTACCGCACCGTGCTGCCGGATGCAGAGCTGTTGCAGAGCGAACTCGAGAAGACGCGGCGCATGCTGGAGACGCGCGGCGCCTTCCGCGGCAGGGACCAGCCGGGCGGCGCGGCCGGGCAATAGGATCCTGCGGATTTCTTTTCCGCGCCGAATCCTTTGGGCCCTGAAGCGGCCTCCATGCAAGGGTCAACAATCACCGGAGCCCGCACCATGTTTCATCTCAAACGCAATGTCCCGTCTTGGGAGCGCGCAGTTCGGCTGTGCCTCGGCGCCTTCGCCGCCCTGGGCGCTTTCTACTTCTTGCCGGCGGGGGCGCTTCGCATCCTGGGGTTCGGTGCCGCGGGAATGCTCGCGGCCACGGCCATCGCCGGGTTCTGTCCCGCCTGCGCGATGCTGGGCCGGAAGGCCGCGGGCCCCGCCCGATGATCGGCGCGTCCGCTGCGCTGATCGAGGCCGCCTGCGCCGGGGACGAGCGGGCGCTGTCGCAGTTGCTGCGCGCCTGCCAGCCCGACCTCAGGCGATTCGCGCGCCGCACTTGTTCGAACAGCGAAGACGCCGAGGATGCGGTGCAGGTGGCGCTGTGGCAGCTGCACCGCAAGATCGGAACGCTCGGCACCGTGGCGGCCTTTGCCACCTGGCTGTTCCGCATCGTCGAGCGCGAGTGCTACCGGATCTTCAAGCGCAGTGCCGCCAAGGCGCCCCCTTCAGCGCCGTTGGCGCAGGAGCTGGCCGCGCCGCAGATTCCCACGGACCTGCGCCTCGACCTCGCGCGGGCCATTGCCGCGCTGCCGGAGGCCTATCGCGTCGCGCTGATCCTGCGCGATGTCGAGGAACTGACCGCCCCCGAGGTCGCGGCAAGCCTGGGGCTGAGCGTGCAGGCCGTGAAGAGCCGGCTGCATCGCGCTCGCGCGATGGTGCGCGAGCGCCTGATGAGCGGCGGCTACTGGGATCGGGATGGCGAATCCGGATCGGATCCGGGGGCGCAGGGGACCATCGCGTAGGTCCCTTTTTCACTCGTCCAGCGCGGCATCCCTGCGCGTTCGCGCCAGCAGGCTGCGCACCGAGGACTCGAGCTCGCGCAGCTGGAGCGCAATGTCGTGCAGCTGCTCGGCAAGGGTGGTGAATCCGGCCGGGTCCTCCGCCCTGGCGGCGGCCGGGCGTGCCGGCCTGTGCGAGGCTTCCGGGCTCGCGGCGTGCATCAAGGCGGCGACGCTGGCCGCGGCGCTGCCGGCTGCATGGCGAAGCGCGTCGACGGCCTGGTCGACCTGCGCGTCGCGCCTTGCCATGGCATCCGCCACGGTGCCGCGCCAATCTTCCAGTGCGCGAGGCTCCTTGCCGAACAGGTTGTCGATCTCCTTCATGGCCTCGATTTTGTCGGAGAACGGGGTTCACATCATCCATGGCCGTCGACGGCTCTCGAACAGCCTTGGCTTAGGATGCGCCGATGCTCCTTTCGCAACTTCCGGCGGATCGCCCCGAAGGGCGCCTTTCTTCATGAGGCCCGCCGGCCCCGTCGCGAGACTGCTCTGGCGCGTGCTGGCGCTGGTGTTCGTCGCCCTCGGCCTGATCGGTGCCTTTCTTCCCGTTCTTCCGACGGTGCCGTTCCTGCTCGCAGCCGCCTGGGCCGCCGGGCGCGGCTGGCCCGCGCTCGAACACCGGCTGCTCGCGCATCCCCGCTATGGCGAGTACATCCGCCAGTGGCGCCAACGCGGAGCGGTGCCCCGCCGCGCGAAGTGGACCGCGACGGCCATGATGGCGCTGAGCTCGGCCGTATTGCTGGCCACCGCCGTCCCCGTCGCCGTGAAGATCGGCGCGCCGGTGCTCATGGCGGCCGTCGCGATCTGGCTGTGGAGCCGACCCGACAACTGATCGTCAGACGACCTCGGCCGGACCGGTGAGCACGCGCTGGTACTTGCCCATCGCCTCGGGTTCCACGCCGAGCCAGCGCGCCACCTGATCGAGCGTGGCGCCCCTGCGCAACTGGCGCAGCGCGAAGGTGTGGCGCAGCAGGAAGGAGCCGCCGCCGGCCGCCTCGATGCCCGCGTCCTGGAGCACCTGCTTGGCGGCAACGTACTGCGCCTCCTTGCTCCAGGGCTTGCCGCTGCGCGTGGCCGGGAACAGGAACTCGCCCGCAATCAGCGTCTCGGCGCGTACCTTGAGCCAGTGCTGGAGAAGCTCGCCGGCCCACGGAGCGACCGGCGCCTCGCGCGCCGGCGAATTGCCGTTGCCCGGCACCGCAACCTTCCACGGCCGATCGCGCCGGCCCGCCATCTGCGATGTCGGCGCATCGAGCCGCAGCAGGCGGACGTCGCCCGGCGTGAGCCCTGCGCCCAGCTGCAGGGCAACGGCCGTCCGGTTGCGCAGCGCCTGCCAGCTCAGCGCGGCCTGGGCATGCCGGTCGCCCGCCGCGCCGGGGCGTGGCCGGGCGCTCGAGAGAAAGACGATGAGGTGCCGGGCCTCGGAGACCGAGAGGAATTCCGGCAGCGGATCGGTCCGCGCCGAATCCGCGTAACGAATCTCCGGCTGCGTCGCGATCCAGTCCGCGGCGGCGGTGTTGACGGGAATGTCGTGCGTCTGTGCATGGTGGCGCAGCACCCGGTCGATCAGCCGGAGCAGGCGCAGCGCATAGCGCGGCGACAGCGACAGGTCGTCGCTTTTCATGCCGAAGCGCGCCTGCTGGAACGCCGACAGGTCGCCCTTGTCCAGCGAGGCCAGCGTCACCGCGGGCGACTGGCCGAGGCACCAGGCCGTGAAACTGCCCCACATGTCCCGGTAGACCGCGATCGAGGAGGGCTGCCGCAAGGCGCCGTTTTCCTGCTGCGCGGCCAGCCAGCTGGCAAACGCCGCCTGATGCGATTCGCCGGAGGGTTCGGGGAAGAGGGGAAGGGACGGCATAGAAAATACGCTAACGGCAGGCCTTTGTATTGGAGAGCAGTGCGGAGGAGGTTTCGGGAAGGATCTGGAGGGGCAGATTGTGAATGGCGTGCCGTTAGTGTATTTGCTCGCCGGGCTCTTCTGCACCCTGCCGGCGACGCAGCAAATACCACGCGGCCGGTACAACCAGCATGCTCAGGAGCGGCGCGGTGACCATGCCACCCACCATCGGCGCGGCAATGCGCGTCATCACCTCCGAGCCGGCGCCGCTGCCAAGGAGGATGGGCAGCAGGCCCGCCATCACGACAGCCACGGTCATGGCCTTGGGCCGCACGCGCAGCACGGCGCCTTCGCGGATCGCAGCGCGCAAGGTCTGGTCGTTCATCGGCTCGCCGGCGGCCAGGCGCCGCGCCAGCGCGTTCTTGAGGTAGACCAGCATCACCACTCCGAACTCGGCCGCCACGCCGGCCAGCGCAATGAAGCCCACCGCCGTGGCGACGGAGAACGAGTGGCCCATGGCCCAGACGAGCCAGAAGCCGCCGACCAGAGAGAACGGCACGGCCGCCATCACCAGCGCCGCGTCGCCGAACGACCGGAACAGCAGGTAGAGCAGCACGAAGATCACCGCCAGCGTCGCGGGGACGACCAGCTTCAGCCGCTCGGTCGCGCGCTCCAGGTATTCGAACTGGCCGGACCACGACACCGCGTAGCCGGCGGGCATCTTCACCGCGCGGCCGACCGCCGCCTGCATGTCGGTGACGGCCGAGCGCAGGTCGCGCCCGCGCACGTCCACATAGACCCAGCCCGACAGCCGCGCGTTCTCGCTGCGCAGCATCGGCGGACCGTCTTCGATGCGGATCCTTGCGACCTCGCCCAGCAGCAGTTGCGCGCCCCGGGCCGTAACGAAGGGCAGTTGCCGCAGGCGTTCGAGCGAGTCGCGGATCTCGCGCGGATAGCGCAGGTTGATCGGATAGCGTTCGCGCCCCTGGACGACCTCGCCCACGTTGTCGCCGCCGATGGCCGTGGACACCACGGCCTGCACGTCCGCCACCGAAAGCCCGTGGCGTGCCGCCGCGAGCCGGTCGACGTCGACATCGATGTAGCGCCCGCCGGTCAGCCGCTCGGCCAGCGCCGACGACACGCCGGGAACGCTCTTGACCGCCGCCTCGATCTGCGAGCTCAGCGCATCGATGGTGGCCAGGTCCGCGCCTGCCACCTTGATGCCCACCGGGCTCTTGATGCCCGTGGCCAGCATGTCGATGCGGTTGCGGATCGGCGGCACCCAGACGTTGCTGAGCCCCGGCACCTTGACGGCGCGGTCCAGTTCTTCGACGAGCCTGTCGGCCGTCATGCCCGCGCGCCATTGCGCTTTGGGCTTGAACTGGATGGTGGTCTCGAACATCTCGAGCGGCGCCGGATCGGTGGCCGTGTCCGCGCGGCCCGCCTTGCCGAACACGCGCTCGACCTCGGGCACGGTCTTGATCAGCCGGTCGGTCTGCTGCAGCAGCTGGGACGCCTTCGACACCGAAAGCCCGGGCAGCGCGGACGGCATGTAGAGCAGGTCGCCCTCGTCCAGCGGCGGCATGAACTCGCCGCCGAGCCGCATCATCGGCACCGCGGTAAGGGCCAGCAGCACGGCCGCCATCGCCAGCGTTCCCTTGGGAAAGCGCAGCACCAGGTCCAGCGCGGGCCGGTACGCCGCCATGAGCAAGCGGTTCACCGGGTTGGAAGCTTCATGCGGAATGCGCCCGCGGACAAGATAGCCCATGAGCACCGGGATCAGCGTCACCGACAGGCCCGCCGCGGCCGCCATGGCGTAGGTCTTGGTAAAGGCCAGCGGCGAGAACAGCCGTCCCTCCTGCGCCTCGAGCGAGAACACCGGCACGAAGGACAGCGTGATCACCAGCAGCGAGAAGAACAGCGCCGGCCCCACCTCCACGGACGCGTCGGCCACCAGCCGCCACCGCTCGGCCACCGCGGGCGGCCGCCCCTGCGCGGCCTCGAAGGCCTCGATGTGCTTGTGCACGTTCTCCACCATGACGATCGCGCCGTCCACCATGGCGCCGATCGCAATCGCGATGCCGCCCAGCGACATGATGTTGGCGTTGACGCCCTGCCAGTGCATGACGATGAACGCGGCCAGCACGCCGATCGGCAACGCTACGACCGCGACCAGCGCCGAGCGCAGGTGGAACAGGAAGAACGCGCAGACCAGCGCCACCACGATGAACTCCTCGATCAGCTTGGAGCGCAGGTTCTCCACCGCGCGGTCGATCAGCAGCGAGCGGTCGTAGGTGGGCACGATCTCGACGCCCGGCGGCAGGCTGGGCTTGAGCGCTTCGAGCTTCGCCTTGACGGCCTCGATGGTCGAGCGCGCGTTCTTGCCCGAGCGCATGACGACCACGCCGCCGGCCACTTCGCCTTCGCCGTCCAGCTCCGCGATGCCGCGGCGCATCTCGGGGCCGATCTGCACGGTCGCCACGTCGCGCAGCAGCACCGGCGTGGCGACCGTCACCGACAGCGGGATGCTCCGGAAATCGTCGAGCGAGCGCAGGTAGCCGCGCGAGCGCACCATGTACTCCGCCTCGGCGAACTCGACGACCGAGCCGCCCGACGCCTGGTTGGCCTTCCCCAACGCCTCCACGACCATTTGCTGCGTGATGCCGAGCGCACGCATGCGGTCGGGGTCGAGCACCACCTGGTACTGCCGCACCATGCCGCCAATGCTGGCCACCTCGGCCACGTCGGGCACGGTCTTGAGTTCGAACTTGAGGAACCAGTCGTTGAGCGCGCGCAGCTGCCCGATGTCGCGCGTGCCGGTGCGGTCGATGAGCGCGTACTCGTAGACCCAGCCCACGCCGGTGGCATCGGGGCCCAGCGACGCGTTCGCGCCCGCGGGAACCCTGCTCTGCACCTGGTTGAGGTATTCGACCACGCGCGAACGCGCCCAGTACGGATCGGTCTTGTCATCGAACAGCACATAGACGAACGAGTCGCCGAAGAACGAATAGCCGCGCACGGTCTTGGCACCGGGCACGCTGAGCATGGTGGTGGTCAGCGGATAGGTGACCAGATCCTCGACCACCTGGGGCGCCTTTCCGGGGTAGGGCGTGCGGATGATCACCTGCGTGTCCGAGAGATCGGGCAGGGCGTCGAGCGGCGTGTGCGCCACCGACCACCCTCCCGCGGCCACCAGGAACAGGGTCGCGATCAGCACCAGGAAACGGTTGCCGACCGACCATCGGATCAGGGCGGCGATCATTTGCCGGCACCCGATGGCAACCGTTGAATGGAGACCAGTTCGTAGCCCACGGGGCCGCCTTCCCTGAACTCGAAACGCACCGGGTCGCCCGGCTTGATCTCGGGGAAGACACTGGGCGAGGCCTTGCCAAAGCCCATCGTCATGGCGGGCCACTGGAGCGTCGCGACCGGCCCGTGCGAAATGGTGATGCCGTCGGGCGCCACGCTCTCGACCTTGCCTTCGGCCCGGTGAGTGACCACGGCCGATGCCGAGGCGCTTGCGCCCGGTGTGGCCGCAGGCGCCGCCATGTTGCCGAGCACGGAGCGAAGCCGCGCTTCGGAGTCGATCAGGAACTGGCCGCTGGCCACCACCTGCTCGCCCTCGGTCAGGCCCGAAACGACCTCGGTGTCGTCGCCCACGTCCGCGGCCGTCGACACGTCGCGCGGCTCGAAGGCGCCGTCGGTCCTGCGCACGATGACCACCGTACGCCGACCGGTGCGGATGACGGCCTCCGAAGGCACGACCAGCCGGCTGCTCGCGGGCCCCGCCACCTGCAGCCGCAGCAGCATGCCGGGCGTGAGTTTTCCACTCCTGTTGTCGACCTCGAAGCGGGCCTTCAAGGTGCGCGTGGCGGTGTTGATCTCGGGCAGAATTTCGTCGAGCACACCGTCGAACGACTGCGATGCGTCGGCCTGCACAACGGCCTTGGCCTTCTGCCCGCGCGCGAGGCCAAGTGCCTGCGCTTCCGGAATCTCGGCCACGGCCCAGACCTTCTGCAGGCCCGCGATGCGGAACAGCGTCATGCCGGGCGTGACCGCGGCGCCTTCGCGCACGCCCAGCTCGGCCACCACGCCATCGACCGGCGCGGCGAGCACGTAGCGCGCCTGCGCCGTGCCGGTCTCCTCGCTGCGCCGGATGAGTTCGGCGGGAATCGACAGGGCCCGCATGCGGTCGCGGGCCGCCGCCACGAGATCCGGCGAAACGCCCGAGCGCCTGAGCGCGAGCCACTCGTTCTGCGGCCCGAGCCAGTCGGGCGCGAAGATGGTGGCCAGGGCCTGGCCCTTGCGCACACGCTCCATCGGTGCGCGAACCGACAGGCGCTCGACGTGGCCGGCCACGCGGGTCTGCACCGCGGCGTTGAGCCGCTCGTCGAACTGCACGGAACCGATGGCTTCGAACGATGCAGATGCTTCGGTGCGCCGCACCTTCGCATACCGGATGCCGAGGTTCTGCTGCGCGGCGGGGCTGATCTTCACGCCCGCCAGGCCCGCGGTGCCGGTGTCGGCATACACGGGCACCAGTTGCATGTCCATGAACGGCGACTTGCCCGGTTTGTCGAAGCGCGGGCCGGGCACCATCGGGTCATGCCAGTAGAGGACCTTGCGGCCATCGGGAGCGGTGGCCGCTGCCATCGATGCATCCGTGGCCTGGCCCGTCGTGCGGCCCAGGTAGAAGGCGCCGGCGGCGAGCAGCAGGGCGGCCAGCAGCGATGCGCCCATGATGAGTTGTCGGTTCATTGCGCCACCTCGGCAGCGAGCGGCCGGAAGGCCAGCTGGATTCGGGTCCGCGCGAGATCGCGCTGCAGCGCCAGAAGCTTGCGCTGCGCTTCGAGCTCGGCATGCCGCGCCTCGAACAGCGCGGCGAGGCTCGCCTGGTTGGAACGGTAGGCCGCGGTCGTGGCGGCCGTCCTCTGGCCGGCAGGAACGACCACACCGGCCCGATAGCGCTCGATGCGCTGCTGCAGGCGCTCGGCATCGCTCGCGAGCGCACGGTATTCGGCGCCGGCGGCGCGGGTGGCCTCGGCCAGATCGGCTTCGGCTTTTTCGACCAGCGCCAGTTTTGCGGCGGTGTCGCGGTCCTGCCGTTCGCCAGGCGCCACGGGCAGTGGAATGCTCACGCCCATCGACACCATGTCGGCATAGCCGCTGCGCTGGCCGTAGGCGAGCTCCCAGGTCCAGTTGGGCTTGCGGTTGGAGGCGGTGACTGCCGCCGCCTGCCGGGCCACGTCGGCGTCGCGCTGCAGCGCGGCCACCGTGGCGTGCGCGGCCACATAGGCTTCTTCAGCGGGCACGGGAAGCTCGCCGACGGGCATCAGCTCATCGGCTTGCACGCCCACCCAGCGTTCGAGCGCCACGCGCGCGGCGCTCTGCTGCTGCCGGATGTCCGCCGCATCGTCCTGTACGACGCCTCTTGCGCCCGCGATCGCGAGCACCTCCTGGCTGCTGCCGGCGGCTGACGACAGGCGCGCACGCGAGGCTTCCAGCTCTTCGCGCGCGTGGTGTTCCGCCAGCACGGCGAGCTTCAGGGTTTCGCCGGCGTAGAAAGCGTCCAGGTACGCGAGCGCGGTCTGCAGGCGGGTCTGCGCCGCGGCCACCTGCGCCTGCACCCTTTCGCGTCCGAGCGATGCATCGGCGGCGGCCTGGCGTGCCGCGCGCTTGTCGGCGGACAGCCATTCCTGGCTGATGCCGATGCGTTTCATCGTCATCGATTCGCGCGCGGTGTGGAAGCGGTCCGGCCCGGTCGCGGGCAGGTTGTCGACGCCGACGCGCAGCACGGGATCGGGAAGCTGGGCCGCGGCCTGCGCCGCCTGCGTGGCGCCCTGCACGCCGGCGCGCGCGGCGCGGGCAGTCTCGGAGCGCCGGGCGGCGAGCTCGAGCGCGGCTTCGAGGGACAGGGGCGCGGCCGTCGCAAGGCACGGCAGCAGCACAACAGCCAAGGCGGTTGCGCGGGAAAAGAAAATGGACATGGCAACTCCGCGGACGAACGAGGCAATCGCTGGCAAGCGGACGCGCCGCACCAGCACCGGTCAGTCGACGGAGGGGTCAGACGCGAAGTCTGAGGGTCGCAAGAAAAACGGGATCGGGCGGCGGATGCTGCCGCTCGGGCAGCGCCTGGCGCGGAAGCGGCTCGGCAAGCGCCGTCAGCATCAGCGGCACGGCCAGCACCTGCACGATGGCAGGCAGCGAAGGCGTGGCGGCCTTCACCGGTTCGAACGACAGCGACATGTCGGCGGCATGCTGGTGGCACAGCACCGGCTGGGCGGTGTCCATGCCCTCGCAGGGCTCGCCCGGTGCCATCGTCATTTCGGCCGCCGATGCCGCGTCCGCCGCCCCGGGACAGACGTAGCTTGCCAGCGCCAGCTGCGAGAACAGCAGCGACAGGACCACGAGGAACGCGGTCATGCAATGTCGGGGAAGGCGGTAGCCGCTCATGAGGCCCGCAGTGTATCGCCGGCAACCGATCGCCACCACCGGTGCGCTCCATTCTCTTGCGCCCGACAAAAAAACTTCCGCATCGCGCAGGGGCCTGTAACCGCCGCCCTACAGGCCGCGAACTAGCAAGGGACTGCGCATTGGGCGCGGTTGCAATTTCTCAATCAATTTTTTGGAGTTCATCCATGATCAACCGTTCGTTCGCGATCACCGCTCTTGCACTGGGTGCCCTTGCCGCCGGCTCCGCCATGGCGCAGGACAAACCGATGGCCGACAAGATGGCCAGCATGGAAAAGTGCTACGGCGTCTCGATGGCCGGCAAGAACGACTGCGCCGCCGGCCCCGGCACCACCTGCGCGGGCACCGCCAAGGTCGACTACCAGGCCAACGCCTGGAAGAACGTCCCGGCCGGCACCTGCACCACCATCAAGACGCCCAAGGGCATGGGTTCGCTCACGCCGATCAAGTCCTGATCGCGGCACCGCGCACGCCGCCATGTCCGACATCCCCGGGGCCGGCCTCGGCCTCAAGCCAGAGCACTACGAGACCGCGCTCGGCGCGCGTGCCGAGGGCCTGTGGTTCGAGGTGCATCCCGAGAACTACATGGTGGCGGGCGGGCCGCGCATCGGATGGCTGGAAGCGATCCGTGCGCACCATCCGGTGTCGCTGCATGGCGTCTCGCTCTCGCTCGCAGGCGAGGCAGAACCCGATGCGGCGCATCTTCAGCGGCTGGCGGCGCTTGCCCGGCGCATCCAGCCCGCGCTGGTCTCCGAGCACCTGGCGTGGTCCGCATGGAACGGCCAGTACCTTCCGGACCTGCTGCCCTTTCCGCGCAGCACCGCCGCGCTGCACCGCATCGCCGCCCACATCGCGTGCACGCAGGACGCGCTGGGCATGGTGATCGCCATCGAGAACCCGTCCCACTACCTGCAGCTCGACGGGCATGAATGGGACGAGATCGATTTTCTGGCCGAGCTGTCGCGCCGCACCGGCTGCAGGCTGCTGCTCGACATCAACAACGTGTACGTGTCCGCACGCAACCTGGGTTTTTCGGCTGTGAGCTGGATCGACCGCTTTCCGCAGGCGCTGGTCGGGGAGATCCATCTCGCGGGGCACAGCGCCGATCCCACGCTCGGCGATGCGCTGCTGATCGATTCGCACGATGCGCCCATCGCACCGGAGGTCTGGCAGCTGTACCGGCGCTTCGTCGACCGCGCCGGCGCCCGGCCCACGCTGATCGAGCGCGACGGCAACGTGCCGGCCTTCGAGGAACTCATGGCCGAGCAGGCACGGGCCGCGGCCGAGCTGCGTCGCGTGGCGCAGGAGGCCATGGCATGAACACGCCGCACGATCAATTCCAGCAAGCCTTTGCGCAGGCCCTGTTCGCTCCGGCGGAAGCCGCGCATCCCTCAGTGCGGGCGCTCGCCATGCAGCCCGCTTTCGCGGTGTACCGCAACACCGTGACGAAGGCCTGCATCGATGCGCTGCAGGCCAACTTCCCGACCGTTGCGCAGCTGGTGGGCGAGGAATGGTTTCGCGCCGCCGCCGCACGCTACGTGGCGGCCCATCTGCCGAGCGATGGGCGCCTGCTGGACTACGGCGGCGGCTTCCCCGATTTCCTGCGCGGCTTCGAGCCGGCCGCCGAGCTCGTCTACCTGCCCGGCGTGGCGCAGCTCGACACGCTCTGGCGCGAAGCCCATGCCGCACAGGACGCGCCGGCCGCCGACGCCGCATGGATCGCCCGCCGCACGCCGGCGCAGATGGCGGCCCTGGCCCTCGCGCCCCATCCCGCGGCCCGCTGGGCCTGGTTCGACGAACAACCGGTCTACAGCATCTGGGAGCGCCATCGCCGGCCGGGCGCCGTGGGCGATGAACTGGCCTGGCGAGGCGAGGGCGCCTTGCTGACGCGGCCCGGCGACACGGTGAACTGGCACGAAATCACCCAGGCCGGCTGCGCCTTCCTCGACGCCTGCGCCAGCGGCGCAAGCCTTGCCGAGGCGGCGGAGCGCGCGCTGGCGGCCGACCCGGCGGCAGACATCTCGGCCGTGTTCGCGGCCCTGTTGCGGTCCGGCGCATTCGCCGGCACTTCGGCTTCACCAGCATCCAACGAAAGAGCACCATGAGCACCACCCCCGAGGCTTCCGCATCGATCGAAGGCAGCGACCATCGCGGTCTCCGCGCGCACTGGAACGCAATGGCCGAACGCCTCACGCGCGTCGTGGCCCACGATGCGCTGGCACTGGCCACGCGCGTGGCCGTGGCGGCCATCTTCTTCTACTCGGGCCGCACCAAGGTCGAGGGCTTCCTCACGCTGACCGACAGCGCCTACGAGCTGTTCCGCACCGAATACAAATTGCCGTTCGTGCCGCCCGAAATCGCCGCGCACCTCGCGGCCTACTCGGAGCATCTGTTCCCGCTGCTGCTGGTGCTGGGCCTGTTCACGCGCCTGTCGGCACTGGCCCTGCTGGGGATGACGCTGGTGATCCAGGTCTTCGTCTACCCGGACGCATGGCCAACGCACCTCTCATGGGCCGCGCTGCTGCTGTACCTGGCAGGCCGCGGCGCGGGCCGCCTGTCGCTCGACCACGCGCTGGGCATTCGCTGACGCACCGGCACCCGGCCCGCGGGCTTCCACCCTGTTGAATCGGGCGCGGCTTGCCTATATTGGGCCGCCATGCCTTCCACCTGGTTTCTCGACACGCCGCCTGCGGGCCAGCTGCTGGACGCCGGCGCCGTCGCGCACCTGCTCGATGCAGGCAATGAGCAGGCGCCCGCGCTCCACATGCTCGACTTCATCAACCACGTGGTGCCGGTCGAATACATCTCGCTCGTGGAGTACATCGACGGCGTTCCATCGCAGGTCGAAGGGCATTCGGCCGGCCGGCGCGACAACATCACGGCCGAGTGCTTCTCCCTCTACAAGAAGCGGTTCCGGCAGGCGGACGACATGACCCGCCTGGCCGCGCGCATGGGCGGGGAGGCATTGGCCCATGCACCCGTCACCGCCTTGCTGTACGACGCGGCGGACATTCCCGACCCCGCATGGCGCGAGCAGATCTTCGTCGGCCGCCAATTGACGGGTCGGCTGAGCTTTCTCTATTCGCCCGTGCCGCGGACGGTCTTTGCCATCAACCTGTATCGCAACCGGCAGAACGGCAGGTTCGCGCAAGCGGATGTCGCGCAACTGCTCGGCCTTGCGCCCCTGCTGAAGCGCGCACATCGCAATGCGCTGTTCGCGCAGCTCGCATCGCCCGATACGCCGCTGCGCGTGGCGAGCATCGAGCGCACGCTGCAGCGCACAGCGCCGCAGCTGTCGCCGCGCGAGCGCGAGGTCTGTGCGCGCATCGCCTGCGGGATCGGCGCCGACGGCATCGCCGCGGACCTGGGCATTGCCGCGTCGAGCGTCGCCACGCTGCGCAAGCGCGCCTACCTGAAGCTCGCGATCCACGGGCGGCAACAGCTCCTGCGCTTCATCCATTAGGGTCTGTTCACACTATGCAAGGGTTCGCCCCGAGGGTTTTGTACCCTTCTGCGAGGACAGACGAGCGCCGCGCGAATTCCTACATTGCCTGGACTCTTGGAGACAGGCATGTGGCTTCGAAACTGCTGGTACGTCATTGCGTGGGATCACGAAATTTCCGCGAACGCGCTGTTCACGCGCACGGTGCTCGGCGAGCCCATCCTGGTCTATAGAACCGAAGGCGACGAACTCGTTGCGATGCAGGACCGCTGCTGCCATCGGCATGCGCCGCTGTCGCGCGGACGCCGGGAAGGCGACTGCGTGCGCTGCGGCTACCACGGCCTCAAGTTCGCGGCCGACGGCGCCTGCGTGGAAGCGCCCGGTCTGGCCAGCATTCCCGCGAAGGCGCGCGTGCGGACCTACCCGGTGGTCTCGCACAACAAGTGGATCTTCGTGTGGATGGGCGATCCGTCGCGCGCGGACCGCGCCTTGCTGCCGGACAACTTCTCGTGTGACCATCCCGACTGGCGCTACAGGCCCGGCTATGTCCACTACGACACGCCCTACCTGCTGGTGTGCGACAACCTGCTGGACTTCTCGCACCTGAGCTATGTGCACGAAGGCACGCTGGGCGGATCGACGGCCATCGCCCAGGCCGTGCCCAGGATCGAGAAGGTGCCGCGCGGCATCCGCGTGACGCGGCACGTGCCCGACGTGCCCCCGTCTCCGTTCTGGAAGTCGTTCCAGAGCTTCGACCGCAACGTCGACCGCTACTTCATCTACGACTTCCTGCTGCCCGGCACCTTGCTGATGAAGTCGGGCGGCGCGCCGGTGGGGCAGGCCGAGGGCGACTTGCGCGGCGGCGTGCAGCTGCACAGCTGCCAGGCGCTCACCCCCGAGACGGCCACGACCACGCACTACTTCTTCCAGCAATCGCACCGAAGCAGCATCGCGGACCCCGCGGTCACCGAAGCCATCTACCAGGGCCTGGTCACCGCGTTCGAGGAAGACCGCGCAATGATCACCGCGCAGTACCTGAACATCGATCCCGAAGCGCGGATGCTGCCGCTCGCGATGGACGCCGCGCTGGTCCAGTACCGGCGGCTGCTGCAGCAAGAGGTCGAGCGCGAGCAGCGCACCTCGCAGGCCGCCTGACGCACCGGGCCGCATAGCCAGAACAACTCCAGGAGACCCCGATGCGCCGCCACTTCCTCACCCTCGGCTTCACCATGCTCGCCGCGCTGCCGCTTGCGGCGCTTGCGCAAGGCAACTTCCCAGGCAAGCCGATCCGCGTCGTCGTCACGGCCCAGGCCGGCGGTGCCAACGACTTCGTCGCGCGCCTGATCGGCGAGCATGCCGCGAAGGCGCTGGGCCAGCCCTTCGTGGTCGACAACCGCGCCGGCGCCAACGGCGCGGTGGGCCTGGGCGAAGTGGCACGCGCTGCGCCCGACGGCTACACGATCGCGGTCACGCTCGGCGACTCGCTCATCAACAACGTCGCGCTCTACAAGACGCTGCCCTACGACCCGCAGCGCGACTTCGTCTTCCTGACGCAGGTCGTGCGCAGCCCGGCCCTCCTGTCGGCCAACCTCGAGCTCGGCGTGAAGGACATGGAAGGCTTCCGCAAGCTCGCGGCCCGGCCGGGCCAGCAGCTCAGCTATGGCACCTGGGGACCGGGCGGGCTCGGCCATCTGGCGGGCGAGGCGCTCAACCGCAGGCTCGATGCGCACATGGTGCACGTGCCGCAGCGCGGCGAGGCGCCCGTCATGGCCGACCTGCTGAGCCACACCGTGAGCGTCGGCCTCACGTCGGCGGGCCTCGCGCGCCAACATGTGCAGGCGGGCAAGGTCGTTCCGCTCGCGATCATGGGGCGCGAACGCTCGGCGGTGCTGCCGCAGGTGCCCACGATGCGCGAACTGGGCTTCGACGATCCGCTGTTCGAGGCGGCGGTATGGATCGCGTTCGTCGCGCCCGCCAGGACGCCGCCCGCGGTGGTCGAGCGGCTGACGGTGGCGCTGCGCAATGCCGCCGCCATGCCCGAGATCCAGGCGCGAATGGCGGAGCGCGGTCTGGAAATGCTCAACACCACGCCCGAGCAGTTCAATGCGAACTACCGGCGCGACTTCGAGGTGATCACCCGGCGCATGCGGGAGTTCGGCATCGAGGCGCAGTAGCCACCGCAGCGGCACCGAAGTGCGCCGTGCCCGCCGCGCGGCGCCGGCGCATGTCTGGCTCCTTTGCGAAGTCTTGAACGTCCTGGTTAGACCTCTGCGCTGAAAAGCGCGCCCGAAGAGGTGAATTCCTTTATAGTCAACCAATCAGTTCACTATTTTCGACCTTCCACTGGAACAAGACAATGAACACTGCTGCCTTCGCGCGTCCGGCCGACGCGCTCGACTCGAACTGGTCCCTCGTGGCCGCCGGCGCGCTGATGACCTGCGTGGCCATCGGCGTGCTGTTTTCGCTGGCCGTTTTCCTGGAACCCATGAGCGCGGCCACCGGCTGGTCGCGCGCGGGTGTTTCCAGCGCCATGACGCTGGCCTTCCTGAGCATGGGCGTGGCCGGTTTCGGCTGGGGCGCCTTGAGCGACCGCTACGGCCCGCGCGTGGCGGTGCTGGCCGGCACGGTGCTGCTCGGACTCTCGACCGTGCTGGCCAGCCGCGCATCGACCTTGCTCGAATTCCAGCTCTTCTACGGCGTGCTGATGGGCCTCGCGGCCGGCAGCTTCTTCGCGCCGGTGATCGCCACTGCCGCGTCCTGGTTCGACCGGCACCGCAGCCTGGCCGTCTCGCTGGTCTCGGCGGGCATGGGCGTGGCGCCCATGACCATCTCGCCACTGGCCGCGTGGCTGGTCACGCACCACGACTGGCGCACGGCCCAGCTGATCATCGGCATCGGCGCATGGATCGTGCTGCTGCCGGCGGTCTGGCTCATTCGCGCGGCACCACGCGCAGCCCACAGGGACGCTTCGGCGGGAGGCGCCGCCCCGGCAGCGGAGATGAAGGTCGGACAAGCGCTGCGCTCGCGTGCCTTCCTGGTGCTCGGCATCACGTTCTTCGCGTGCTGCGCGGCGCACTCCGGGCCGATCTTCCATACGGTGAGCTATGCCATCGGCTGCGGCTTGCCGACCTTCGCGGCCGTCACCATCTACAGCATGGAAGGGGCGGCGGGCCTCGGCGGGCGGTTGCTGTTCGGCGTGCTGGCGGACCGGCTGGGCGCCAAGCGGGTGCTGGTGGCCGGCCTGCTGATCCAGGCCTTGGCCGCCGCGAGCTACCTGCTGGTGAAGCAGCTCGGCGGCTTCTATGCCGTGGCCATCGTCTTCGGCCTTGCCTATGGCGGCGTGATGCCGCTCTATGCGGTGCTGGCGCGGGACTACTTCGGTCCCCGCATCCTGGGCACGGTGCTGGGCGCGGCGTCGATGCTGTCGAGCCTGGGCATGGCGCTCGGCCCGGTGCTCGGCGGCTGGCTGTTCGACCGCTACGGCAGCTACACCTGGATGTACATCGGCTCGATGACCGTGGGGCTTGGCGCCGTGGCCATCGCGCTCACGTTCCCGCGGACCGGTGCCGCCAACAAGCAGCCGCAGCTTCAGCCGGCCGGCTGACTCCTTTGGCAGGCCTGGATCGTCCTGGTTCCATCCACACCAACAACGGAGCCAGATCATGAGCATCATCAAGGACAAGAACATCGTCGTCACCGGCGGAAGCCGCGGCCTCGGCCTGGGGCTGGTCGAAGCGCTGGTCGCGCAGGGCGCCAGGGTGACGGTGGTCGCGCGCGACGCCGGTGCGCTCGAAGCCGTGCGCGCCCGGCTGGGCGTGGCCACCGTCTCCGCGGATGTGACGGACGAGGCCGCGGCCCACCGCATCCTGGCCGAGGTCCGCCCCGAGATCCTGGCGCTGAACGCCGGCGCGCCGCCGCGCATGGGCCGGCTCGACCAGCTGAGCTGGGCCGATTTCAGCGCGCCATGGGAGACCGACGTCAAGGCCGGGCTCTACTGGCTGCAGGCGGCGCTCAGGCTGCCGCTCGCGCCCGGCAGCCGCGTGCTCGTGGGATCGAGCGGCGCAGCGCGCAACGGCTCGCCGCTCTCGGGCGGCTATGCCGGCGCCAAGCGCATGCTCTGGTTCATGGCCAGGTATGCCAACGGCATTTCGGAACAGCAGAAGCTCGGCATTCGCTTCCAGGCGATCGTGCCGATGCAGATGATCGGCGGCACCGGCGTGGGCGACGCGGGGGCCGCCGCCTATGCGCGCGCCATGGGCGTTGCGCCCGGCGAGTTCCTCGCGCGCTTCGGTACGCCGATGCCGCCGCGCGCCTTCGGCGACAAGGTGGTTTCGATGCTGGACGACCCGGCGTGGGCCAAGGGCTTCGCCTTCGGCTTCGGCGGCGACTCGGGCATCACGGTGCTCGAGGAGGCGGCCGCATGAGTGCAGCACAGGCGCCTTCGCCGGACCTCGGCGGCACCCAGGCGCAGCTGGCGGCGCTTGCCGAGGCGCTGCGGCCCGAGCTGCACCGCTACTGCGCGCGGCTGATGGGCTCGGTCATCGAGGGCGAGGACGTCGTGCAGGACACTTTCGAACGTGCCTTCGCGGCCGTGCATGGCATGGACGAGGCCACGCCGCTTCGGCCCTGGCTGTTCCGCATCGCCCACAACCGCGCGCTCGATCTGCTGCGCGGCCGCACGATCCGCATGGCCGAGCCGATAGCCGCTGCCGACGACCTGGCCGACACCGCCAACCCCGACCCGATGGAGATGCTGATGCGCCAGGAAGCTGTCGAGACCGCGGTGTCGCGCTTCGCGGAACTCCCGATCCACCAGCGCAGCGTGGTGGTCCTGAAGGACGTGCTCGGCGAATCGCTGGCGGAGATCGCCGCGGTGCTCGACCTCACGGTCGACGCCGTGAAGGGCCATCTTGCGCGCGGGCGAGCGCGACTGCGGGAGATCCACGCACAGCCGCCCGGCCCGCCCGCAGCACCGCCACCGCCGTCCGCCGCGCTTGCGCGCTATGTCGCGCTCTTCAACCAGCGTGACTGGGACGGCGTGCGCGCGCTGCTCGCCGACGACGTGAGGCTGGTCCAGTCGGCGCATCCGGTGCGCGCCGGCCGCGCCGACGTCGGCATGTTCTTCACGCTCTACGCAAAGATCGATGGCGTGTGGCTGGCCCCGGCATGGCTCGAGGGCCGCGAGGTGATCGCGGTGTTCGACCAGCGCGGCGATCCGGAACCCGGCTACATCATGTGGCTGGAGTGGCGGGGTGGCCGCATCAGCCTGATCCGCGACTACCGCCACATCCGCTACGTCACGGCTGATGCGCGGCTGCAGCTGATGGCTTGCGCCTGAGTCTTCGAAGCCAGCGGCCGCCGGCATCGAAGCCGCGGCAAGCGCCCACCGCGATCGCACCGGTGACCGCGAGCATGGCCGCGGTGTGGACGCCGACCGCCGCGAGCGCCAGCAGCAGCGAGTCCGACGAGCTGAACGCCGTCGCTGCGCCATCGCCGATGCACAGCGGGATCAGTGCCGGCACCAGCATCAGGCCGGCGCCGTGCGCGGTGGACACCATGAAGGACCAGAGCGCCATTCCCGCATGCCCCGCCGGTGCGCGCGCCGCACTGGGCGTGCGGCCCCACAGGTGAAGCGCCGCGAAGAGCACCACCAGCACACCCGCCAGCATCTGCAGCAACGCGCGGTCCAACGACAGGCCGAAGGCCACCGCACCGGCCACCAGCGCCACCGAGGCGGCATGGCCGATCGCGATCGGCAGCAGCGCCCGCAAGGCCTGCCTGCGGTCGCGCGAACGCAGGCCCCAGGCGGCGGCCCACATCCAGCCGCTGGCAGGGTTCAGCCCGTGCAGGGCGCCGACGCCCGCAACCGCGAGCCACGGCCAGAGGCTTGCCATGGTGTGCCTGCCGGTTCAGCGCGTTGACCGGTCAGTCGGACGCGTGGCAGCACGAACCCGCCGCGGCCGCCGGCTTCGCGGCCGGCGCCGGCTCGTAGCGGTCGTGGTGGCGCACCCAGTCCATCGCGTGGACCGGGTTTGGCTCGTCGCGGCCCTTGGGCGTGAGGTCGAGCAGGCTGTAGGTGCCCATCATCACTTCCACGCCGCGCTCGTAGGTCGAATAGGTGTGGAACACCTCGCCCGCGTCGTTTCTATAGAACACGCTGATGCCGGGGGCCTCCTGCGCGGGGAAGGGCCGCACACTGTAGTTGTAGTAGACCTCGCCTTGGCCCTCGGCCCACTGCTGTGGCGTGAAGCTCACGTTGAAGTCGTAGTTGAAGTCGCTGCCGTGTGCCGAGACCCACCTGAACTGCCAGCCCATGCGCCGGCGGAAGCGTTCGATCTGGTCCAGCGGCGCGCGCGAGACGACCAGGAGCGTGACGTCGCGGTTTTCCAGGTGCACCTTCATCCCGCCGAGGTGGTCGGACATGTAGGAGCAGCTCGGGCAGCCCTGTTCCCAGTCGGGGCCGAGCATGAAGTGCTGTACCAGCAGCTGGCGGCGGCCTTCGAACAGGTCGGCCAGCGCGCGCGGGCCCTCAGGTGTGTCGAAGACGTAGTTCTTCTCGACGCGGGTCCACGGCAGCGCGCGGCGCTCGCGGGCGACCTGGTCGCGCAGGTGCGTGAGTTCCTTTTCGCGCGCCAGCAGCGCCTTGCGCCGGGCCAGCCACCGGTCCTTCGAGACGACGGGGTGGTTCGTCACGGTGTTCTTTTCGGCAATGGCGGTGTTCATGCGTTTCTCCTTGGGCTCGGTGAGCCGATGTGGGTTTCGTCCATGCGCGGCGCCACCCGCCTGGTGGCCGGCGCGCTCGTCTTCGGCAGGCAAGCCGAAAGGGGGTTGTCGCGGTGGGCCGCTCAGGCCCGGGCGGCTTTCGGGCGCCGCACGGCGCGGACCTTGCCGCTGCCGCCGCCACCGCAGTAGAAGAGGTCGGCGCCGTCGGACTCGAGCCCGCTCACGTTGGCGCCGCGCGGCATCTCCAGCCGCTCGAGCACGGCGCCGCTGTCGGGGTCGACGCGGCGCAGCTCGCTCTCGTCGCCTTCCCAGGTGGCGTGCCACAGCTCGCCGTCGACCCAGGTCACGCCGGTGACGAAGCGGTTGGACTCGATGGTGCGCAGCACCGCGCCGCTCACCGGGTCGATCTGGAGGATCTTGCGGTCGCGGTACTGCCCGATCCAGAGGCTGCCCTCGGCCCAGGTCAGGCCCGAGTCGCCGCCGTGGCCGGGCGTGGGAATCGACGCCAGCACCTTGCCGCTGGCCGGATCGATCTTGTCGATGCGCGCCTCGGCGATTTGATAGAAGTAGGTGCCGTCGAAGGCGGTGCCGGCGTCGCAGGCGCAATCGAGGGTGCGCGTGGTCTCGCCGCTCGCGGGGTCGAAGGCCACCAGCTGCGCGCCGGTGGCCGCCCAGACGCGCTCGCCGTCATGGGTCACGCCGGCCACGCTGGTGGCGCCGGCAAAGGGACCGTACTCGCGCACGATCTCGGCCGTGCGCGGTGCGGCCTCAGGCTTGTCTTTCTTGCTCGCTGCTGTGCTGCTGTTCATCGCGGGCTCCTGGTGTGGCGGGCTCCGGAATCGGCGCCTTGGAGACAACTCTATTCAATCGGCAGCGCGGCGGGGAGTAACAAGATCGTCGTGAATCCCGTCAGCGGCGGCGCGAGCCAGCGCTGCGCCCGCGCCCGGCCGATGGCGCGCACCCGCCCCTCGGCCTCGAGTTCGGCCAGCGCGCGCTGCACCGTGCGCTGGCTCGCGTCCAGCGCCAGCGCCAGCGCCGAGGTCGACCACGCTGCCCCGTCGGACAGCAGCGCCACCAGCGAAGCCTGCTCGCCGTCGATGGGTGGCGCGAGCACGACCACCTCGCGGGCATCGCGCGGCCTGAGCACAAAGCCGCGCGCCGTGGCCTCGATGCCGGCCTCGGCCGCGACCAGCGCGCGCAGGCGGCCGATCTCGACCCGCAGGCGCGCGCGCAGCGTCTCGTCGGGATGTCGGGTGTTGAACGCGTAGGCGATCAGCGCCTCGCGATCGACGTCGCCGGGCCAGGCCTCGGCGAGCGCCCGCGCCAGCGCGAACAGCACCGGCCGGCGCGCCAGCGGCCGCCATGCGC